>DASZOD010000256.1:0-5916 GCA_035550935.1 Egibacteraceae bacterium
GAAGCCCACGTTCCGTCAGCGGGGTTGACTGGCCGCAGGGACGGCGCGGTCCTCGATCTCCCAGACGTGGTCGAGGGCGTGCCAGGCGAAGCGGCGCACAAACCAGCGCGGCGACCACAGCCTCGACCGCGGCGTCTGCACGGGCGGCTCCCCGCGAGCGCGGGCCGCCAGCGTCTCGGTCATCCGGACGCGCAGCCGCTGCGCATCGACCTCGCCGTCGACGCGCTTGTGCCAGCGGCCCCCCAGCTTGGTCAGGTACGCCCGATCGGCGTCCGTGACGTGGGCCACGATCGCGTCCAGGTCGCGCCCGCCCCCGCGCGGGCCCTTGCGCAGCTGCGCGCCACACCACCGCCGGGCGGTCTCGTCCAGCGCCGACCAGCAGCGCTCGAGCACGGCCGACAGCCAAGCGAGCCCCTCGTCGTCGATCGGCTCGGCGTCGCTCGACGGCGCGACGTCGGGGGCCCCGAAGTCGGTGGTCGCGGTGCCGTCGAGCCGCTCGACGACCACGATGTCGGAGGCCGCCGCGACCCCGCCCGCCAGCGCGCCGAGCGCCGCAGCGTACCGTGGCGCGTACGACACCAGCGTCTCAAGCGCCGCGTCCTCGGTCTTGGCGGCGCGGTTCCACCCGGGCCAGTCCAAGGCTCCGGCGAAGACGCGTTTCGACCCGCCCTCCAGGTAGACCTCCAGCGGCGTGCCCATGCCGGCGTTCTAGCACGAACTGGGCGCGCGCCGGGCCCCGCGAAGACCATAGAGCCGTTGCAGAGGAGAGGCCCCTTGGGCGGCCCACCGCCAGCGGTCGGCACCGGCGTCTACGGGGGGTCGGGCTGTCGATGTGCGCGGCGATCGCCTCCAAGGCGTGGTCGCGGGCGGAGCTGATTCTTGATGTGGTGTGACGGCGGCACAGGGCAACGAACTTGTGCTGCGCAGACGATGTGAGGAGTCAGTGGTGGCCGCGTCGGATCGTGAAGCCGGCAGTCATCGTTTGTCCGCGGGGGCCTCGGTGACGACTCGGCCCGCGGTCCGCACGCCGGTCCATCGCTGGACCTCTGCGGCCAGGTCCAGATGCTCGACGGGCGCGGCGCGCTCGTAGGCGCCCCAGTGGTCGCGGGGGAGCATCCACATGATCTCGAACTCGTTGCCGTCCGGGTCGGCGCCGTAGACGCTCTTGGTGGCACCGTGACTTGACTCGCCTGTATGGGCACCCTCGTCGAGGAGGGTCTGGCGGGCGGAGGCCAGGTCATCGATGGTGTCCACCTGCCAGGCGAGGTGATAGAGCCCGATGGCGGGGTAGCGCCTGGAGCCCCCGGCGCTACCGACACCGAACAGGCCGAGGTCGTGATGGTTGCCGGAGCTGGGCAAACGAAGGAAGGCGGCGTTGGCTCGCGGTTCCCGGGCGATCAGCTGCATCCCGAACACGTCGGAGTAGAAGCGCACCGAGCGCTCGAGGTCGGCGACGAACAGCACGGCGTGGTTGAGGCGGATGGGCGAGACGGCCATGACGGCTCCTTGAAGTTGATAAATCAACTAGATTTCTGGGTGCAACCCGGGGCTGGCTATTCCGGCGGTTGCCGGTCGTGGCTCGTCCACGGTGGGGGGGCCACGGGGATCCGCTCGCGCTGGCGGCCGACCACGTCACCGTCGCTTCCGCCCTCCGACCCCGTTGCGGTTCGGGTCGTCCTCAGCCCCGAACCCGGCAGCGGCTGACGCGACCAAGGTCTGCTGCGGCCACACGGTCAGAAGACGACCTCGGCGAGCAGGGCGACCTGCTCGGGGTCGGGCACGGTCGGATCCAGCACCAGCTCGTCGAACCCCATCTCCCGGTACCGCTCGACCCTCCCGGCGATCGCCTCTGGTGAGCGCAGCGCGCTGTCGGCGATCATCTGCGCCGCTTCTCCCATCGGCCGGTAATAGTCGAGGAGGTAGTCGCGCGAACGAGCCTCAGTGTCGCCCAGCGAGAAGTACGCCAGCGCCACCAACCGCGGCTGCCCGTCGCGGCCGGCGTCCTGCCAGGCGGCGCGCACCGTCTCGGCCATGGCGGCCGCCATGTCGGGTGGCGCGCCGCCGACCGTCCAGCCAATGCCGAACCGGACGACGCGCTGTACCGCGTGATCCGTCATCCCCCCGATGAGCAGCGGCACCCCGCCGGCCTGCACCGGTGGCGGCGCCACGGGCCTGGTGCCCTCGCAGCGGCTCGCCGGTCCACGCCTTCTGCAGATCGCGCAACTGTTCCTCGAAGCGCTGGCCTCGGTCCCCGAAGTCTCTCCCGGTGAGTTCGTAGTCTGTCGTGCGCCAGCCGATCCCCAGACCGAGGGTCAGCCGACCGCCCGTCAGCTGGTCCACGGTGGCGGCCTGCTTGGCGAGTTGGGCTGCGCTCCGCGTCGGGGCGAGCAGGACGTTGGAGAGGAAGCGGATGCGTTCCGTGACGGCGCCTGCGGCCGCAAAGACCGTCAACTCCTCGTAGGACGGATAGGAGACGGCACCGATGCTCGCGAGGCTCGAGAAGCCCGCGGTTTCGGCGCGGCGCGCCCACTCCAGCAGCTGTGGGCCCGTTGCCGACGGCACGCTGTTGGGGATCCCGATCGCAACGTCCATGTACTGCCTCCCTGGCTGGTGCACATGATCTGGGAGCCGACGCCGGAACCTATGCCGAGGCGTCCCAGCCGGTCCACCGCACCACGGTCACGACGATCAGCGGCCCTTCGGGGCTGGCATTCTGATACGTCGGGTAGCGGTCGACGAGACGCCTCAGGCCGGGGTGCGTGGAGTCGGGCTCGTCGACGATGGCGGCGTCGCCGTCGGCGCGCACCCACCAAAGGCCGCTCCAGTCCGCCTGGTAATGGTCGACGAGGAGCGCGCAGCGCGGCTGGTGGCGCAGGTTGGTCAGGCGCTGCAGACGCTGGTGGCGCTTCGGCTTGTGGTCGACCGCCGTGTACAGGACGTCGCCCGCCAGGGCGAAGGTCACCGGCACGACGTGGGGGGTCCCGTCGGGGCGCACGGTCGCCAGCCGAGCCACCGGGCTGGCGGCGAACCGCCGGCGCGCCTCCTGCTCGTCCACGACCCCACGGTACGCGGCCACGGTCCGCACCGCCTTGGGGCGCGCTGGCTGGCGGACATAGCGCCGGTCCGTCGATCAGGGCCGCAGGAGGAACGTGAGCTGTCCGCCGGGCTCCAGGGTGCTGACCTGACCGTCGAACCCGACCTGGATGGCGGGCACCGGCGCGGGCTGGGAGGCCAGCCGCAGCTCCGTGCGGTCGATCGTCAGGTCGAGGCGGTGGTGACGGTAGTGGATCTTGAGGCGCAGGCGGCTGAGCGTGTCGGGCAGGGCCGGCTCGAGCCACAGCACGTCGTCGCGGGTGACGATCCCGGTGTAGCCGCGCTGGACGAGGTCGACGGTGCCGGCCATGGCGCCCAGATGTACGCCCTCGGGTGTGGTGCCGCCTTGGACATCGGAGATGTCGGCTTCCAGGGCCTCGACGAACAGACGCCAGGAGCGGGGACGGTCGGAGCGGGCCAGGACCCAGGAGTGGACCACCTTGGACAGCGTCGAGCCGTGGGCGCTGCGGGCCAGGTAGTAGTTGATGTTGGCGGGGATGTCGACGGCCGGCTGGAACTGGTAGCCCAGGTCGTCCAGCAGTTCGGTGAGCTCCTCGGCGGACAGCAGGTAGAACAGCATCAGCACGTCGGCCTGCTTGGAGACCTGGTAGCGGTTGGTGCTGTCGCCTTCGGCCTCCAGGATGCGGTCCAGGCGCTGGATGTCGCCGTAGCGCGCCCGGTAGCCGTCCCAGTCGAAGGCCACCAGCCGGTCGTAGCCGTCGAACTGGCTGATGATGCGCCCGTCGTGGAAGGGCACGCGCAGGCGCCGGGTGAGCTCGGTCCAGCGGGCCGTCTCCTCGTCGGACACGCCGAGCCGTTCGCTCAGCTCGTCGCGGTGGTAGGCGGGCAGCCGCTCGAACAACCCCAGAGCCCGGTGCCACACCCACACCGCCATGACGTTGGTGTAGGCGTTGTCGTCCACCCCGGGGGTGTCGCGGTCCGGGTACGCATCGTGGTACTCGTCGGGTCCCATGACACCCAGAATCCGGTAGCGGTCGTGGGCCGGGTCGTAGCTGGCCAGGGAAGCCAGGTACCGCGCGATCTCGATGATGGGCTCGGCGGCCTCGTAGCGCAGGAACCCCAGGTCGCCGGTGACCTGGTAGTGCTGCCAGAAGTTGTAGGCGACCGCGACGTTGATGTGCTTCTGCAGGTGGGAGTGGTCCGGGATCCACCGTCCCGAGCGGGGGTTGAGGTGCAGGCGTTGGCTCTCTTCGCGGCCGTTGCTGCCCGACTGCCAGGGGTAGTCGGCACCGGCATGGCCGGCCCGCCGCGCGGACCTGCGGGCTTCGCCCAGCCTTCTGCGGCGATAGCCCAGCAGCGCCTGGGTGAGCAGAGGGCGCCGCAGGTCGAGCAGGGGCAGGATGAACAGCTCGTCCCAGAAGACGTGGCCGCGGTACGCCTCGCCGTGCAGGCCGCGGGCGGGCACCCCGACGTCGAGTTCCAAGACCGCCGGCGAGGCGACCTGCAGCAGGTGGAACAGGTGCAGGTTCAGGATGCGGCAGGTGCGCTCGTCGGCGTCGAGGTCGACGGCGAAGCGGCGCCACTGCTGCTCCCAGGCCAGCGCATGGCGGGCGAGCAGCGGCTCGAAGCCGGCGGCGTCGGCGACCGCCTTACGCGCCTCCAGCGCCGGTTCGCTGATGGCCCGGTCGCGGGAGGTGTACAGCGCGACGACCTTCTCGACGGCGGTCGGCTGTCCCGAGCGCAGGTCGAGGTCGAGCTCGTGGCCGACGTACCGTCCGTCGACGACGGGGCGGCGCGCCACGCGCGCGAGCACGTCCTGCCCGCTCAGTACGCGGGTCCGGGCGGCCTGGGCCACCTCGACCCGGGACTGGTTCGTCCGCACCTGCAGCTGGGCGACCCCGTCGCCGCCCGAGCCTGCGTCGGCTGCGACGAGGTCGAGGTGGTCGCTGGCCAGCTGCCGGTAGCGGGCCACCCCGGTGTTGGCCACCCGCCCGTCCAGACCGGCTCGTACGGTCACCTGCCCCGACCAGTTGACGGCTTCGAAGGTCGTCTCCAGGGCTGCCAGGTGGACGTCGTCGAGGTGGACGAACCGGCGCTGGACGACCCGGGTCTCGCGCCCGGTCCCGTCGCCGAAGGTGATCTGGCGGCTGAGCACGCCACGGCGCAGGTCGAGTTCCTGGCGGTAGTGGCGCAGCTGCGCGGCGCGCAGGTCGAACCATCCGCCATCGCCGAGGCGGAAGCTGAGCGACAGCCAGTTGGGCAGGTTGACGAGGTCCTCGTTCTCGATCACTCGGCCGGCGATGCGCGTGGTCAGGCGGTTGAACAACCCCGCGGCGTAGGTGCCCGGATAGTGCACGTCGTCGGCCGACGACTCGGGTGCGGCGCCCCGGGTGGCGAAGTAGCCGTTGCCCAGGGTGCACAGCGCTTCGCGCAGCCCCTCGTGCTCCGGCTCGAAGCCGTCGTAGACCAGCGACCAGGCACTCACCGGCCTGCACCTGCGCGTCGCTCGGCCTCAGGATCCGCGCCGATCCCCAGCTCGGCGGGATCCAGCTCGGACAGGTCGGCGACCACCAGGTCGGCGCCGTGGGCGCGCAGGCGCTGTGGGTCGCCCCCGCGGGCCACGCCGACCACCAGCCCGAACCCGCCGCGGCGACCGGCCTCCACCCCGGCCAGCGCGTCCTCGACCACGGCGGCACGCCCCGGCGCCACGCCCAGGCGGCGGGCCGCCTCCACGAACACCGCCGGGTGCGGCTTGCCCGCCAGGCCGAGCTCGTCGGCGACGGTCCCGTCGACGCGGGCATCGAACAGGTCGGTGACGCCGGCGGCGTCGAGCACCTCGGCGGCGTTGCGGCTGGCCGAGAT
>DASZOD010000257.1:0-9382 GCA_035550935.1 Egibacteraceae bacterium
GAGCAGCGCCAGCACCGCCAGGAAGGCCATCTCCCAGGCGAACGCCGACCAGCACGCGCACGACGGCCCGCAGCAGCGGAGGACCGACGCGTCTGCCTGCGGCGACGCCGCCGGCGGCCAGCGCCCTGCCGGCGGCTGCCAGCGGCCCTCGCCACAGCGAGCCGATCGCCAACCCCAGGCCAGCGCCGCCGACCACGTCGGTCGGGTAGTGCACGCCCACGTAGACGCGGCTGAGAGCCACGTAGGCGCCAAAGGTCCGCAGCATGGCACCCGAGCGGGGCGCGCGGGCATGCCCGGCGGCGACGGTGAAGGCCGCCACGCCGGTCGCGGCGTGGCCAGATGGAAACGACGACCCGGTCGGCTTGCCGATGAGGCGGCGCACCCCGCCGGCCTCGTAGGGACGCTCCCGGCGTACCCGTCGCTTGTTGAGCTGGGACAGGTTCCAGGCGGCCGCGCCCGCCCAGGCCACGTCCGCGCCGGCGCGCCAGTGGCCGGCCGCCGCCAGCGCGGCGGCCATGCCACCCACGGCGTAGGCCGAGCCCAGATCGGTGGTGGCCCTCACGGCCCGCTGCAGCGGCGGCCAGCCGGCCAGGCGCACGACGTCGCCGACGCGGACGTCGGCCCGCTGGACCGCCGGGTAGCGCAGCAGGTACCAGGATCCTGCCAGTAGCCCCAGGCCCAGACTCGCGCCCAGGCCCGGCCTCACGTGGCGTCCGGGTCGAACGGCGCCGAGCCGTCGGTCGACTCGCCGCCCAAGCCGGCCCGTACCGTCGGGCGGGCGGCCCGCCCACCGTCCTGCTTGGCGCCGGTCCCCGAGGCCACCGGGTCGGTCACCCTGGTGCTGCGCTTGAGGTCGGCGGTCGTCTCGCGCAGCTCGCGGGCCACCCCGCGGACCTCGTCGAGGTCGGCGCTGCGCTTGAGCTCGTCGATGGTGGCACGCGCCTCGCGCCGCAGCGCCCCGTAGGTGCGGCCGACGGTGCGGGCCAGCTCGGGCAGCCTGTTGGGCCCGAAGATGAGCAGCGCCAGCACCGCCAGGAAGGCCATCTCCCAGAACCCTGGGGCGTTCATGTTCCCACCTTCGTCGGGGTCTTGACCTAGCGGGACCGGGGCCGTTCGACCAGCGTGGCCTCGGCGGTGCGCTCGGCACCGCCTCGAATGTACGTGATGGTGACCGTCTCGCCTACCTCTCGGTTGCGGATGGCCACCACCAGGTCCTCCATCGAGTCGATTGGCTCTCCCGACAGCGCGACGATGACGTCCTCGGGGCGCAGGCCGGCGAGGGCGGCCGGGCTGCCCGGTTCCACCAGCTCGACGACCGCGCCGCTGTCCACGCCGACACGCTCGGACTGCCCGGGCGTCAGGCTGACGCCGAGGACGCCCAGCAGCGGGTGGCTGACGAAGCCCTGCTCGATGAGCTCGTCGGCGACGCTCACGGCGGTGTTGACAGGGATGGCGAAGCCCACCCCGGCGTTGCCGGGTCCCCCCGCCGTCAGGATCACCGAGTTGATGCCGATGAGCCGGCCGTCGCCGCCGACCAGCGCGCCCCCCGAGTTGCCCGGGTTGATCGGCGCGTCGGTCTGGATGACGTTGGGCAGCGCCAGCGGCTCGCCGCCCGGCCCCGGGACCTGGATGGGGCGGTTGAGCGCGCTGATGATCCCGGCGGTCACCGAGCCCTCCAGGCCGAAGGGGCTGCCGACGGCCACGGCGAGCTCGCCGACGTGCAGCTGCGAAGAATCGCCCACCTGGATGGCGGTCAGGCCCCGCCGGTCCACCTTGAGCACCGCGAGGTCGGTGAGTTCGTCGCGGCCCACGACCTGGGCGGCGGCGCGGCTGCGGTCGGAGAACACGACATCCAGCTCGCGGGCGGCGGCGGCGACGACGTGGTTGTTGGTGATGATGTAGCCGTCGGAGCGGTACACGACCCCCGAGCCGTTGCCCGATCCCAGACCGAGCCGGCCACCACGGTCGATGTCGACCTGGACGACGGCCGGCAGGACGGCCTGGGCCACCGTCGCCACCCGGTCCAGCTGGTGGTCGGGCACCTCCACCGGCGGGGTGCGCACCTGGTCGGTGACGGTCGGGGTCCGGGCGGCGGGCGGCCCCGGCTCGCCACCGCCGACGACGGCCACCGTCGTGGCGCTGCCCAGCAGCGCCCCCAGGAGACCGGCCACGAACGCGACCAGCCCGGCCCGGGGCCGGTCGGCACCCGAGGGCCCGCGTTTGGGCGGAGCCCGACCCTGCTGCGGGGAGCCGGCGCCCGGCGGGGCCGGCAGCTGCAGCCGCTCGTCGCCGCCGCGGCCTTCCCGCCCGGGCCCGATCGGGTCGGCGGCAGCGCCGGATGCCTGCCCGGTCACCGGTGACGGCACCGGAGTTGTGCGAGCCGGCTCACGGCGCCACCCAGCTCCACAGCCTGTCTAACCCCCGGCCCAGACGTTCGACCAGCCCCGGGCTGCGCGGATGGGGCAGCGCCGCCGCCATGGCCCGCAGCTCGTCGGTCGGGAGGTCTCCGACCAGAGAGAACGTCGTGCCCGACGCCTCCCACACGAGCCGTTGGGGAAGCGCGCCGGGCCAGTGGTAGACGGGCCAATCGAAGCCGTCGGCCCGCACCGCCCCCGACGGCAGCGAATCCCAGTCCAGGCGGCCCTGCTGCTGGAACAGCGACACGCTGTACAGGCCGTCGTCGTAGGCGATCTGCAGGGGCTGGCTGTCCTGCCAGGACACCGCCCACACCCCGGTGGGTTCGTAGCCGCCGGGAAGCTCAGGGGGCACGAGCCAGCCCGCCTCGCGCAGCGCCTGCAGCGCGCGCGGTCCCACCGGAACCACGCCCTGCTCGCGCTGCTGCAGGGCGCCCGAGCGGTCCCGGTCGGCGTGCGCCGGCGGCGCTGACCCCCGCCCCCGTCCGAGTCCGGGCGTGAGGTCCAGCGACAGGTAGGTGGCCATCCGCAGCAGTCGTCGCTCGCCGTCGTAGGTCTCACGGCGCAGCACCAGCCCACTGGCCTCGTCGACCCAGAGGCGCTCGCGCAGCCGGTCGTCCACCCTGCGGTGGATGCCCAGCCGGGTGCAGGCCCGGTCGTGGAGCGCCTCGGTCCCTTCCAGCTCGACCCGGTACTTGTCTGCCAGACGGTCGAGGTCACGGCTGCCGGCTGGGGGGTCGGCAGCGGGCAGCTGCAGGAACCATCCCTGCTCGTGGTCGACCAGGCCACCGCCGCCACCGCCGATGCGCACGGTGTAGCGCTCGGCGGTCCGGACGGTCACACCTTGCTCTGTGCCGATCACGTCGAACCGCGCCACGTGTGGCGCACCGGCGCTCCAGTCGATCCACAAGGCCTCCCCCCGGTACGCCCGGCCGGCTGCGGCCTGGGTCGCGTCGGCCAGCAGCTGCCACCACAGGGGCCGGCCTTCACTCCTGGCGGGATCCCCGGCCGCCTGCGTACCGGCTCCCGCGACCGCCAGCACGAGCAGCGCCGCGATCACCGCCACGCGGGCGGGCAGCCAGGACCTCATGACCGTGCGGGGCCTCCGCAGGTCACTGACGCGCCTCGAGCAGCATCGGGGTCGACAGCGGGCCGCCCACAGCCCGGACCAGGTGGTCGGCGACGTAGACCTCCATAGGCACGCGCACGGTGCGCAGCTGCCCGGCGCGGTCGCGGGGCACCGCCGGGTCGCCGCCGAGCGCGAACGCGGCGGCGCCGAGCAGCCCCAGCACCATCGCCGCGCCGGCCACCGCCCGGCGGGTCAGGCGTCGCCAGCCCAGCGCGGATGCCTCGCCCAGCCGCGCGCCGCCGGTGCCTGGCGGCACCCGGGGGTCGAGGTGCGCGGGACGTGGCAGCGCGGTCTTGGGTGGCCGGCGTACCGGCAAGCTGCGCAGGAGGCTGCGGACCGCCTGGAGGCGTCGCAGGTCACGTCGGCAGAGGCCACAGTCCTGCAGGTGGCGGGCCACCACATCACGCTGCTGGGAGTCGAGCGCTCCGTCCAACCACGCGGACTGCAAGGGTTCGGTGCGGGCGCACTGCTCACCCATCACGGCGGTACCTCGACACGATGGTGTCGTCGGCGTCCTCGGCCGGGTGGCCGGCCACCCCCTCGGCTGCGCCGCCAGCGGGCTCTTCGAGAAAGACGCGCAGCTGCTTGCGACCCCGGTGGATCCGGGAGCGCACCGTGCCCATCGGCCAGCCGGTGGCGTCGGCGATCTCCTCGTAGCTCAGACCCTCGACGTCGCACAAGACGACCGCGAGGCGGAACTCGGCCGGCAGCCGCCGCAGCCCCCGTTCCAACCTGGCCTCCAGCGTTCGCCGCTCGACCACGTCAGCCGGGGTGGGATCGTCCGACTGGGGAGCCCGCCACTCCTCGTCGGTCAGCGGCTCGACCTTCACTCGACGGCGACGCCGCACCTGGTCGAGGAACAGGTTCTTGGTGATGCGGTACAACCAGCCGTCGAACGTGCCCGGGCGGTAGCGGTGCAGGTTGCGCAGCACCCGCACGAACACGTCCTGGGTGAGGTCGGCGGCGTCCTCGGCGTTGCCCGTCAGCCGGTAGGCGACGTTGTAGATCCGGGGCCCGTAGCGCTCCGCCACCTCCTCGAAGGTGGGCCGCGGGTCACCACCAGCCCCATCCTGGAGCCCGCGCCGCGGCGGATCTACGGGCGACACGATCCCTCCTCCGCTGCGGCCAGCCGGCCTCCGGCCTGCGACACCCAGTGTAACCGCCACCAGGTATCCCTCCGCTGGGCAGACGAAGTGCCGCGTCGGCGGCGAGGATCTGCCAGCCCAACGCAGGGCGGGCACGGCCAGTTCCCGCCCTGCGTAGAGTTTCACCGTCTTTGCGCGACGTGGTTGCATCCACCGGGTGCCGCCGGGGGTGACGGCGCGGTGGCCCCTGCGCGAACGGTGCTGACGCTGCGCCGCGCGAGCGACCGAGGAGGGCGATGCAGCGGTGGACATCGACCAGCGGATCGCGCGCTACCTGCGGGCCCACAGCGAGCCCGAAGACGAACCACTGCGGGCGGCCAGGGCCCGCAGCGAGGAGGCCGACATCCCCGCCGTCGCCACCGACACCGGCGCCCTGCTGCGCCTGTTCGCCCGGGTGATGGCGGCCCGCCATGTGGTGGAGGTCGGCTCGGGGGGTGGCTACAGCGGCCTGTGGTTGCTGGGCGGGATGGACCCTCGCGGCTCACTGACGACGATAGAGGTCGAGCGGGACCACCAGCTGCTGGCGCAGCGGGCGTTCGTGGAGGCCGGGGCGGCCCACCGGGTCCGCTCGATGCTGGGGCCGGCGCTCTCGGTGCTGCCGAAGCTGGCCGACGCCAACTACGACATCGTGTTCCTCGACGCGGTGAAGTCAGAGTACCTGGACTATCTGGACCACGCCCGGCGCCTGCTGCGCCCGGGGGGGCTGCTGCTGGCCGACAACGCGCTGTGGAGAGGCCGCGTCGCCGACGAGTCGGTGACCGACCCCGACACCGTGGGTCTGCGCGCGTTCAACGACGCCGTGCGCGACGACCCTGCCTGGCGGGGAGTGATCCTCCCGGTGGGCGACGGGGTGCTGGCGGCGGCCTACGCCCCTGCCCGCTGACGGCGGCCGGCCGGGGTTTACCAGGGCGGGCGAGCCGCGGCGGCGCGCCGGCCGGACACGGTCAGGCGCCGCCCGGCAACCTCGACTTCGACGTCCTGCTTGCTCACGCCCGGCAGCTCGACCTCCAGCACGTAGGCGTCGTCGGTCTCCCATGGCGACCGCCTCCTTGCGATCAGGACGCCGCCGAGCCGGCCTCGATGGCCTGGCCACCACCGGGAGTGATGGCGATCCGGTGGGGCTTGGCCTCCTCGGCGACCGGGATGTGCAGGGTCAGCACCCCGTCGTCGTAGGACACGGTGATGTGTTCGGTGTCCAGCCCCTGGCCGAGGAACAGCTGGCGGGTGATGGTGCCCCGTGGCCGCTGAGCGAACAGCAGCTGGTCGCCTTCGCCGTAGGTCGCGGCTCGCTGGACGCTCACCTGCAGCACGTCGCGCTCCACGGTCACGTCGATCGAGTCGCGGTCGACGCCGGGCAGGTCGAGCTCGACGACGAACTCGTCGCCGCGGCGGTAGGCGTCCATCGGCATGGACGCCCGGGAAACGCCCCACGGACGCAGGAGCTGCTCTCGACGTCGCGGAACGGGTCGAAACGCATCAGCATCCGATACCACCTCCTTGATCCCGTGAGCCCCGGCTTGCCCGGCCGAGGCTTGCTCCTGCCAGGGGCAACGTCAGCCCGCTCCTTTGCTATTTCCGCTACGACATGAACCTTGTCGATCAGTCAAGAGCTTTGCTACTATGAGCGCCATGGGGAAGGCGTGGGAGGAGCGGCTGGGCGACGAGGATGCGCCGATCTACCCGATCGGGGTGGTCGCTGACCTGCTCGGCGTCAGCGTGCAGGTCGTGCGCCGCTACGACGACCCCGGGCTCGTCGAACCCGACCGCTCCGACAGCGGCCAGCGCCGCTACTCCCGCCGGGACATCGCCCGCCTGGCCCGGGTCCTACAACTGGCCGACGACGGGGTGTCCAGCGCCGGGATCCGGCGCATCCTCGACCTGGAGGAGCAACTCGACGCTGCCCAGGAGTAGCCCGCAGCGACCGGGGACGGCAACCCGCAGCTCGGGCTAGAAGAACCCCAGCTTGGCGGCCATCTCCGCGGAGAACGCCATGATCACCGCCAGGTAGAACATCCCGGTGGCGGCCTGGATGGAGCGGCCGCCCTCGCCGGCCAGCTTCCAGACGAACGCGGCGATGAGCGCGCACACCGCCACCAGACCGGCGGCGAGCAAGCTGCTGAAGCCGGGCACCGCAAGCACCGGCGAGAAGCCGGTGGACAGGCGCGGCGCGGGATGGCGCAGCGACAGGGCGACGGCGGCGGCGGCGGCGACCACCCCGGCGGCGTACCAGCGGGCGGCGCGGACCATGTAGACGTTGGTCAGGCGCCGCTCGACGAGGTACCAGTGGCCCAGCAGCAGGCCCACGACCGTCGAGCCGAGAAAGACACCGCCCAGGGCCAGCTCAGCGGTCGCGGCGATGACGTCGACGCCGCGGGCCAATCCGACGAGCACGAGCGCGACCACCCCTGACGCCGTGGCCGCCAGCCCCGCCAGGCGCGACACCCGTCCTGGGGCGACCACCAGCAGCACCTGCCACAGCAGGGCCAAGCCGGCGAAGACGCCCACCCCGGCCACCATCCGCCGCCCGGGCGGGCCGGCCAGCGCCGCTGCCTCCCGCACGGCCTGGGTGGCCTGCTCGGAGCCCGGCGCGGCGACCTGACCGTCGACCGCCGCCACGGCGCCGGCAGCCCACGCGGCCTCCGCCGAGCGCACGCCCGACGCCGCCAGCGACCACGCGCCGAACGCGCACAGGGTCACGGTCACGCCGGTCAGCAGGAAGAAGCCGCGGCGCACCGCGCCCCACGTCCCCGTCGCCCACAGCACCAGCGCGCCACCGGCGGCGGCTTCCAGCAGGATGATCGACATGACCCCGAACGGGCCGCTCATCGGGCTCCTCGCGGGTGGTATCGGGCCTGGGCGCTGCCACCCCATGGTGCCAGCGGCAGCAGCCGCGTCTGTCTCGACGCGACCCTCCGGTCGAGGAGATGGCCGAAGCCCGGAGGCTCGCCGGTGCAGCTTCGATCCCACACGTGGCCGATCCGGGCAGCCGGTTGCCCGCATCGGCCACGTGGGTCATCCGACGCGCACCGACGCCTGGCTCACGGCGCGCGCCGGCGGCCGGCGGAGCCCACCGAAGTGTCCACGCCAGGGGCCATGACCATCAGCCGCGGGCCCGCAGGAACTCCAGGAGGGTGCGGACCGCGAAGCCGCTGGCGCCCTTGGGGGTGTAGTGGTCGTCGCCGTCCTCGCTGAACGCCGGGCCGGCGATGTCGAGGTGGGCCCAGGGCAGGCCCTGGGTGAACTCCTTCAGGAACAGCCCAGCCACCAGCGCGCCGGCCTCGCGGCCCTTGCCGATGTTCTTGAGGTCGGCGACCTCGCTCTTGAGGTGCTCGGCGTAGGCGGCGGGCAGCGGCAGGCGCCAAACCTGCTCCCCCGCGGCGTTCGCCGCCGCTTCCAGCTCGCCGAGCAGCGCGTCGTCGGAGCCCATAAGGCCGGCGATCTTGCTGCCCAGCGCGACGACCTGGGCGCCGGTCAGGGTGGCCAGGTCGATCATCGCGTCAGGCCTGGACTCGGCGCCGTAGGCGAGCGCGTCGGCGAGCACCAGCCGGCCTTCGGCGTCGGTGTTGAGCACCTCGACGGTCGTACCGCCGCGGTGGGTCAGGACGTCGGAGACGCGGATCGCCTGACCCGAGGGCATGTTCTCGGCCAGCGCCAGCAGCCCGGTGACCTTCGTGCTGACTCCCAGTCTTGCCAGCACCGACATCGCCGCAGCCACGGCGGCGGCCCCGCTCATGTCCGACTTCATGGTCTTCATGCCGTCGGTGGGCTTCAATGACAGGCCGCCGGAGTCGAAGGTGATGCCCTTGCCGGCGAGCAGGACGTGGCCGGTGGCGCCCGGCGGGGAGTGGCTCAGCTCCACCAGCCGGGGCGGGGCTGCCGAGCCCTGACCCACCCCGAGGATGCCCCCGAAACCGCCCTCGGCCAGGGCCTCCTCATCGAGCACCCTGACCTCCAAGCCGGCGTCCCTGGCGACGGCGGCGACCCGCTCGGCCAGCGCCGGGGGGCGCTTGGCGGCGGGCGGCTCGTTGACGAGGTCGCGGGCCAGCGACACCGCGTCGGCCACGACCGCTCCAAGCTGGACGCCCTTGCCGACGTCGTCGGCCTCGAGGCCCGCGCCGGGCAGGACGTACACCCGCTCCAGCGAGGGCAGGTCGTGGTGCTTGGCCCGGTACGCGGTGAACGCGTAGCCGCCCAGGGCCGCACCCTCGGCCACGGCGCGGCCGCGCACGGCCGCGTCGACCTCGCCGGCCAGGAGGTCACCGGGCACGACGATCGCCAGCGTCGCGTCCTTCGCCGCCCTGCGGGCGGCCGTACCCGCCGCCTTGCGCAGCGCCTCCGGGTGCGCGTCAGCGGTCTTGCCCACCCCCACCACGAGGGCCACGGTCGCGCGCGCGGCTCCGCGGGTGGGCACACGCGCCACCGATCCGAGCGCGCCGTCGAAGTGCACGGCAGCCAGTTCCGCCGCCAGGTCGACGCCCAGCGCCTGTCCCAGGGCCTGCGCGTCCGTTCCCGGCAGCGGCCCGTCGTCTGCCTTGGCGGCGAAGACCGCGACCGTGTCGGCCTGCACCGTGGACGCGGTCTGGCCAACGAATTCCAGCACCGGCATCGCTCCCTCCTCCCTGCCCGCCCGTGCAGTCTAGGGCGAGGGCGGCCGCGCAGCGGCCGCCGGCGGGCGGGGATCCGACAGGGCGAGG
>DASZOD010000258.1:0-2794 GCA_035550935.1 Egibacteraceae bacterium
GGTCTCGCCTCCGGGCGCTGCCGCGCCCTGCGGTCCTCAGGGATAGACCACGCCGACGCCCGCCAGCATGAGCGCCACCCCGCTGGCGTTGAACACCGCGTGGGTGACCAGGGAGGACGCCAGGGTGCCGGTGCGGTGGAAGATCCAGGCCAGCACCATGCCCAGGGGGAAGATGATGACGAACACCAACAGGTTCGCGTCCAGCCCGCTGGTCCATTGGGTATGGGCGAGCGAGAAGGCCACCGCCGACAGCCCGATGCCGGGCCACAGCCCGAAGCGGTCCCGCAGCGCCTGGAACAGCATCCCCCGGAAGAACAGCTCCTCGGCGACCGGTGCGAACAGCACGGCACCGACGGCGAACAGCGGCGCGGTCCGCGGGTTGGAGATGGCCTGGCGGAACTCCTCTTGGACCGTCGGCAGCTCCTCGCCGCGCAATCCCGCCAGCAGCGACAGCAGCCAGGTGAAGGTCAGGTTGATGACGACGTAGGCCACGAGCCCGGCGGCGACGCCCAGCCACAGGTGGCGGCGGCGCGCGCGGGCCGGCCCGCCCAACAGCCGGGTGGCCCCCGGGTGGCGCACCCGCACCCACAGCACCACCGTGGCCGCCAGGACCGTCAGCGACAGCGGCAGGAAGGCGACCTCGACGAGGTCGTCGGGCAGTGCGACGTTCAACGCCAGCGCGAGGAAGCGGCCGACGAGGACCAGCAACGCCAGGGCCAGACCGAAGACCCCGATCGCCTCCAGCCAGCTCCACGGCACCGGGCGGGCGGCCTGCGGCGGCGGGGCGGAAGGGCGCTCCTGAGGCTGCAGCTCCGGCGGGCTGGGGTCGGTCACGGCGTGCTCCTCGCCGGGGGGCCAGGCGGCCGTCAGGCCGCACCTGCCTCCGCGTCGAGCGATACCCGGCGCACGTCTGCCCCCAGCGCCCGCAGGCGCCCGGCGAAGTTCGCGTAGCCGCGGTCGACGTGCTGGGGCTCGCTGACGACCGTCTCGCCGTCGGCCACCAGGCCGGCCAAGACCAGGGCCGCGCCCGCGCGCAGGTCGGGGGCCCGCACCGCCGCCCCCGACAGTCGAGTAGGGCCGCGCACGATCGCGTGGTAGCCCTCCAGGTGGACGTCGGCGCCCAGACGGACCAGCTCCCCGACGATGGAGAACCGTCCGTCGAAGAGGTTCTCGGTGACCATGGAGGTGCCGGCCGCCTGCGACAGCAGCGCGAGGAACACCGGCTGCAGGTCGGTGGGGAAACCCGGGTACGGCAGCGTGACGACGTCAGTGGCCCGCAGGCGGCCGCTGCCGCGCACGACCAGGCCTTGTTGCTTCTCCTCCACCTCGGCCCCGACGGCGCGCAGCTTGTCCAGGACCAGCCGCAGGTGGGCCGGCACGACCCCCTCGACGGTCACCTCGCCGTCGGTGAGCGCAGCGGCGACGGCGTAGGTGCCGGCCTCGATCCGGTCGCCGACGACCTCGTGGTCGGCGGGATGCAGCGCGCCGACCCCGCGGACGGTGATCCGCGGCGAGCCCTCGCCCTCGATGTCGGCGCCCATGGAGCGCAGGAACGCGGCCAGGTCGGCGATCTCGGGCTCCCGGGCGGCGTTGACGATACGGGTCACCCCCCGGGCGGTGACCGCGGCCATGAGGATGTTCTCGGTCGCGCCGACGCTGGGATAGGGAAGCTCGATGTCGGCGCCCACCAGGCGCTCGGCGACCGCCTCGACGTACTCGGCGCCGTAGGTGATCCGCGCTCCCAGGCGCGCCAGCCCGGCGAGGTGCATGTCGATGCTGCGGCTGCCCAGGTTGCAGCCCCCCGGCGTGGCGACGCGGGCCCTGCGGCAGCGGGCCAGCAGCGGGCCCAGCACGACGATCGAGGCGCGCAGGCGGCGCGTCAGGGGCGCGGGGATCTCGCAGCCGACGTCGGCGGGAACGTCCAGCAGGTAGCGGTCCTCCTGGCGTCCGACGGTCACGCCCAGGTGCTCGAGCACCGCCGCCATCGCCTCCGCGTCGGCGATGCGCGGGACGTTGCGGATGGCCGAGGAGCCGGTGGCCAGAAGGGCCCCCGCCGCCAGCTTCAGTGCCGAGTTCTTCGCCCCGCCGACGCTGACTCGGCCGGACAGCCGCCTCCCGCCGCGCACGATGAATGCGTCCATGTCCGCGGCGGAGTCTACCCGGCAGGCCGGCCCTGGCCCCGGCACCGCACCTGACCGCCCGGACGGCGCGCTCGTCGCAACCCCGCCCGCCGGCGGCTGCGCTCGCGCTTCTTGGCCAGCAACGCCCCGACGAACCCAAATGAACCGGGTCACCCAGTGCCCGCCCTCCAACCGGGCGAGCACCGGGAAGATCGGGAGCTCGGGAGCGGGTGGCCGCCGGACGAGCGGACGGCGACGGCCACGCCTGCTGGGGCCGTTCAGAGGAGGACGACCAGGTAGGTGCCTCCCAGCACCGCCGCCCCCAGGACCAACCAGGTCACGTAGTCCCCGACGTGGCCGCTCTGCAGCCGGCGCAGGACCCGCAGCGGGGCTCCGACCGCGTCGGCCAGCGGTGCACGCACCGGCGAGGGGATGCGGTCGCGGAAGAGCGCGACGAGGGCGGTGGCGGCCGCGGCGACGCTGCCGACCAGCCCCAGCAGGGCGGCCTTGCCGCTGAGCCCGGTGCTGCCCGACGGCGCCGGCAGCGGGTGAGGCACGGCGTCGAGGACCGCGGTGTGGTAGGCGACCGGATCGACGAACCGCTCGGCGGCCGCCACGGCGGTCTGGGCGAGCGGGGGCCACACCCCGACCAGTAGCGCGGCGGCCACCAGGAC
>DASZOD010000259.1:0-4144 GCA_035550935.1 Egibacteraceae bacterium
CGCCGGGCGCGATCGCGGCGGGGTCGCCGGGCAGGTTGGGGACCAGGGTCCGGGCCACCGGTTCGAGCGTGCGCGGGTCGGGTGCCGTCCAGTCCAGCAGCGGACCGGGCCAGCCGGCAGGCCGGTAGGTGCGCCAGAAGCCGTAGGTGGCGGGCCGCTCGACGGTGTGGTCCTGACCTTCGAGATGGTCCACGGCGAAGCACAGCGACACCGCCTGCATGTTCAGCGGCCGCGCCCGGGCGCCGGCGTGGGGCTCGCCGGTGACCGCCTGCGCCTCCGAGCCGGTGCGGTACTCGGTGCCCGACAGTGCCAGCAGGTCGCCGGTCTCGGTCCCGTCGAGGACGTAGGCGGCGACGACCGTCACCTGCGGCCCGCCGCCTGCGGCCGCGAGCGTGACCGCGCGCACGCGGTCACCGTCGCCGTCGACGGCCACCGCACGGTGACGCCGCAGTACCCGCAGCAGACCCGCGGCCGTGTGCGGCGCCAGCAGGCCCTCGATGACCGCCCGCGACGCACGCGGCTCGTGGCACAGGCGGCTGACGTAGCCTGCCCCCGGGTTGAGGAACGCCCTGGCGCGCGCGGACGCCGTCAGCGGGTACCACCTGCGGTAGTGGTCGCGGATCCCCTGGCGCAGGAGCCGGTAGCTGCGGGTGCACCCGGAGCGCTCGATCCAGGGGTGCTCGTCGGGAGGTACCGCCTGGGCGGTGAGCTGGCCCCCGAGCCAGTCGCCGTCCTCGGCGAGGACGACCGACCGGCCACGGCGCGCCGCGGCCAGGGCGGCGGCCACGCCGCCCAGTCCCCCTCCCACCACAAGGACGTCGGCCTGCAGCTCGCCCATCGGACGCACCCCGGAGCTCGTCGGTGCCCCCAGCGTGCCGCGTGCGGACGGCCGTAGCGTGGGACCGTGCTGACCCTGTTCCACGACTACACGTCGCCGGCGTCGGCGGTGGCCGCCTTCCGCGTGCAGCGGCTGGCCGACGAGGGGCTGGCCGTGCGCTTCGAGGGCTTCGAGGCCGTCGGCGTCGACGCGACCCTGACAGTGACCGCCGGTGTGCTCGCGGCGGTCGACGAGCTGGCGGCGGCTGCCCGCGCCGAGAAGCTGTCCCTGCTGCCCCCGGCGGCTCTGCCGCCCACCGCCCTGGCCCACCTGCTGGGCGAGCTCGCCGCTCAGCGGGGCCTGGGCGCGTCGTGGCGGCAGACCTGCTACCGCGCCTACTGGGAACGCGGGCTGGACATCGGCAACCGCCACGTCCTGGTGGGCCTAGCCGGCCTGGCGGGCATGGACGAGGGCGAGACCCGGGCGCTGCTCGCCGACGCCGGCCGGCTCTCGGCGCTGCGCCGGCGCATGGCCGGCTTCCGCCGCGACGGCGTCGGCGGCGTGCCCATGATCCTGGCGCAGGGCACCCTCGTGCCCGGCCTGCTGCCCGAGGACGACCTGCGCCTCCTGGCCGAGCTGTAGGTGGATCCAGCCCGGTCCCGACCGCTGCCCCGGGTCCGACGCGGGCCCCTGCCGCTTGACCCGCCCGACCGGAAGGCCCCGTCATCGGCGGGGCGCGGCGGATCATGGAAGCGCTGAGCCTACAGCTCGCCTGCTTCGCGGCACGCCACGTTGAGGTAGAGAAAGCCCTCGTTGTGCGGATCCATCTCTTCAAGGGCTGGAGGGGCATCCGGCGTGCGCAGCTGCCCATCGTCGGTCATGACTCTCGTCGAGGCCGGGCGATTGACGACCTCTCCGCCGGGTGGTCGTGGAGACCTGGCCACGTCATCGTTGGGCACGCCCTCCACGACATCCTGTCCGGCGGCGCGGAAATCAGCAGCCGCGATCTGCTCGCCGGCCCGAGAAAGCTCGTTCACGGCAACCTCGACCTCAGCATCCGAAGCGCCGACCGCCAGGGCCTGTATCAGCGATGCGTACGGCTCGCAGATCAGGGCCAGATCCTCGGCGCGATCAGCCGTGCTTCCTCGCACGCAGGCTGTTCCGACGGCGAGCGCAGCGACCGCCGCGACCACCAGCCGTGCTCGCCGCCGTCGAATCAACTCATTGCCCAAACTGTGGGGACTCACTTCAAGGATTGGACGACCGGGGCCCTCAGCTCTGCCTACTGGGGAATTCTGGGCTCCGACCGCACACCGATCAAAAAAGATCGCTGCGGAGGACTGCCAGAGGTCGCCCTGCACGCGCTGCCCGGCAGCCAGCGGATTGGGCTCGCAGGGGCCCGAGGACCCCCTCCGGGGGCGCAGTAGGCTCGGCGTTGCGATGACGACACTGCTCAAGGAGCGCTACGAGCTGGGCAGGACCCTGGGGTCGGGGGGGATGGCCCGGGTGGTCGAGGGCTACGACCGGGTGCTGGACCGGCGGGTGGCCGTCAAGCTCGTGCGCGAGGATCTCGGCGCCGACCCCACCTTGCGCCAACGGTTCCTGCGCGAGGCACGCGCCGCGGCCAGCTTCACCCATCCCAACGCGGTGGCGGTCTACGACACCGGCAGCGAGGGGCGCACCCCATTCATCGTCATGGAGCTCGTCGAGGGCGGCACCCTGGCAGACGAGATCGACCGGCGGGGGCCGCTTGACCCCGACGAGGCGGTCGCGATCACCGACCAGCTCCTGGCCGCTCTGGCCGCCGCGCACCGGCAGGGGCTGGTGCACCGCGACGTCAAGCCCGCCAACGTGCTGCTGCCCGCCGCCGACGGCGACGCCGACCGCCAGGTCAAGCTCACCGACTTCGGCATCGCCAAGGGACTGCGCGACACCGCCGCCGGGCTGACCGCCTCCGGCCAGGTGCTGGGCACGCCCAAGTACCTGTCGCCCGAGCAGGTGGCCGGGCAGACGGCGACGCCGCGGTCGGACGTCTACGGCGTGGGGGTGGTGCTGTACGAGCTGTTAGCGGGCGAACCGCCGTTCTCGGGCGAGAACGCGATCGCCGTGGCGCTGGCCCACCGCAACGACCCCGTGCCGCCGCTGGACCGCCGTCGGCGCGGGCTCGATCCCGGCCTGGTCGGGGTGGTCCAGCGGGCCCTGGCCAAGGAGCCGGAGCGACGCTACGCCGACGCCGCCGCCATGCGTGAGGCCCTGCGCGCGGCGGCTGGCGGTGCCGGGCCCACCGCCCCGCTGGCGGCGGCGGAGACGACCGCCGTGCTGCCCGACGACCGGGCGTCCTCGGCCGGGCCGGTCGCCGACACGTCGGCCACAGCCCGCCGCCGACGCAACCCCTGGGTCCTGGCCGCAATGGTGGGGCTGTTGCTGCTGGCCTTGGCCGGGCTGGCGGCCTCGCGTGCGCAACGCGACCCGGTGGTCACCGACGCCGGTGTCGGCCCCGGTGCGAGCCCGGGGGTCGCCCCGCCGCCGGCTGCTGGGGCGCCGAGCCCGCCGCCGCCGACCGACGCGTCGCCGGGCGAGCCTAGCCCCGAAACACCAGAGCGGCCCCGCGACCTGCCCGGGCTGATCGCGCTGCTGTCGGAGAACCCCGAGGCCTACGGGGACAAGGGTCCCGACCTGCTGGAGCGCCTGGAGAAGGTGAACGAACGGTCCGCTGACGAACAGGCGCGCGAAGCCCGCAAGACCATCGAGGAGACGGAGAAATGGGTCCAGGAGGGCCAGCTGGACCCAGAGATCGGCGCCCTGGCGGTGGAGCTGCTGGAACCGATCGCCGCCGACGCATCCGATGAGGGCCCCGGCGAGGACGGCGAAGAAGAGGACGGCGAGGACGACTCCGAGCCGTCACCGGGCGCGTCCAGCTAGCGTCGCTGACGTGTCGCCGGACGTGCCGCGCGCCGCGTCGGCGGGACGCGGCGCGCTGGGTGTGAGCGCTGCCAGGACGGTCGGTGGCCCCGCACGGGGACCTTGCCTCAGCTTCCCTGAGCGACGCTGCGGACGTAGTTCTGGAGGGTCCGGGACACGGTCTGGACCTTGTGCTTCTTCCGCAGGTGCTCGGCGACCTTGTTGACGAGCTCATCCTCGCTCGACGCCTTGAAATGGCCGCTGCAGGTAGCTCCGGCGTCCTTTCAGCGAAACTCGTAGGCCATCCACTTCGCCTTTCTCGGCTTGTCGCGGGCCGCGGCGCGCTGTTGCTGCGATACCCATTCGTGGCCGTGGGGACGCCCGGACTGGTCTTCGGCGCGAAAGGGTCGGGTCAGCCCCCAGGCA
>DASZOD010000260.1:0-12847 GCA_035550935.1 Egibacteraceae bacterium
CGTGAGCGAGCCGTCGGCGTTGGTGGTCTGCTCGTTGAACACGTAGCGGAAGCTGTCGCCCACGCTTTCGATGGTGCCCTCATATGCGGTGTTGGCAGCCGGGTTGGTCGGGATGGTCACGACGGTCTCGTCTCCCTCCACGTTCGGATCCCCCTCAGAGGTTTGGAGCGTCCCGTCGATGATCGTGGTCGAGCCGCTGACGCCGGCCTCGGACGCGGTGCAGGTGCTAGACACGTTACTGGCGGTGAATACCTCCTGACCAGATGTGTTGACGTCCTGGATGTCGGTGGAGCTGGTCACAGAGCCGGCCTCGCCCGTCGCCCCCTGGGTGCTCACCTCCAGCGGCCCTGATGAGAAGAGGGTTGCGGGCCCGTATTGCACGACCCCTGACGGGGCCGAGGCACTCACCGGCGTGGCCGAGCCGCCCGACGGCAGCACCACGACGGGCGTCGGTCCAGTGTCATCTTGGGCGCCCCCGAAGATGACGATGTCGTAGGCGTAGTAGCCGAAGGCGCTGCCGGTGACCGCCGAGGTGTCGGCGCGCGACGAACCCGAAAAGGCGAAGACCCCAGCGCTCAGCGCCACCACCAGCATCACCGCCAGCGATGCTCGCCGCACCCTCGGGACATCCGGACGACCCCGTCCAGCCATTCGCGGATCCCTTCCACGATCGGCGCACAATGGCACTCGGCAGGCATCCTTCACATCGAGCGGGGAAGCGAAACAAGAGTTGCTCTCATATGGGCGCTCTTACCGCATATAGCTGTCACTCTCATATAGTGGCTTCGTCTCCATAACGCCACGGCTCCATGCAAGAGTCTCTCCGGAAGATGCAACAGTATCTATAGATTACTTAGCGGCACAATCCAGGCAAAGTAGAAGCTCCGGCCCTGGGTTCGACGGCAGACGCGACTGCGTCCGGTTGAGGCGACGGAAGGGCAGTTGGCGGCGCTTCAAGAGCCGTTACCCGAGACATCCGCATCTGCTGCGCTCGCGCAGCCCCCGTCTCGCGCTCCTCCTGCCACCGGCCACTGCGGGCAAGCACCCTGTTCGCCAGCGGTGATGCCGCTTTCAGGGGGGGTTGAGTGCAGCGTTGGGGAACGAGCCCCCAAGAGTCGCCCGAAGCGCGCCGGGAGTGCCTACTGCCGCCGGGACCTACGGGCCAATCCCAGCGCCAGAACGGCCCCTGACGCCAGGACCACCAGCGCGACGCCGAGGGGGAGGCCACCGGGAAATCGTGTGTCGGCGACGGGCTCCGTGCCTGCGGACGGCGTGGTGGAAGTGGTCCCCAACGCGGTCGTCGTCGTTTGGGCCCCACCCGCGCCGGCAGGGGGTGTCGTGGTCGCCCCAGCCATCATGGTTGTGGTGGTCGGGGCCGTACGCCGCAGATCGACTGGCCGATGATCACGTCCCCGATGGCGATGGGGCCCAGCAGGTACAGGTGAGCGGCATTGACCGTGAGCGAGCCGTCGGGGTTGGTGACCTGCTCGTTGAAGACGATCCGGAAGCTGTCGCCCACGTGGTCCAGGGTGCCCTCGACGGTGTAGCCCGGCGGTGGGTGCTCCGGAACCTCCTGGCTCTCGATCGGCTCCTGGGTGTTGGGATCGTACTTGGTCTCCACGATGCCGCTGGCGATCGTCGCGGTGGCGGTGACCCCCGTGGCCGCGGCGCAGCTGCTCCGCACGTCCTGGTAGAGGAACGGCCCGGGCCCGTCGCCGTCGGGGTCGGTGTCGTCCTGGTATCCCACCACGCGCGCGGAGCTGGTCACCGACCCGGTGGGGCCCGTCGTCCCCTGGGCGCTGACGTGCATCGGGCCCGACTGGAACACCACGGCGGGGCCGTACTGAGCGGTGGCGCCCTCGGGCTCCGACGCGGTCAGACCTCCACCCTGCGGCGGCAGCATCACCGTGGGCGCCGGCCCGCGGGCGCTGGGGGGCCGCCGAACAGACTGACGCGGGTGAAGTAGCCGGAGGCGCCGCCCTGCACCGCCGTGACGTCGGCGTAGGACGAACCAGAGAAGGCGAAGACGCCGGCGCACAGCGCCACCACCAACGTCACCGCCAGCGACGCTGGGCGCACCGTCGGGACACGTGGACGACCCCGACCGACCATTCGCGTCTCCTCGCATGCCGCGTCCCGCACCACGGCGGCGTCGTGTGCAAACTCTTATGGGAGCCAGCTACCCGGCCCGGCGATGTGGCCCCCCGCGGTGGCCTCGGTGTGCGCTGCCCGACTTGGAGCCGCTATCGGGCGGCCACGTTCGGTAGCATCCGGGGCCTGCGACCGGCAGAAGCGGGGTCATGCGAACCGCGTCCAGCGTGGATTGAACCGGGGCTCCAGCCCCACGCCGATGAACGTGAAGCCGAGGACGGCCAATGTGATCGCCAGCCCCGCCGGCAGCAGCCACCACAGCCAGATGGAGGTGACGTAGAGCGCCTGGTGAGCAAGGGCCCGTTCCAGCATGGCACCCCAGCTCACCCAGTTGGGGTCGCCGAGCCCGATGAAGGCCAGGCCGGCCTCGATGGTCACCGCCAGCCCGGCCACGAACGCGAGGTTGGCGGCGATGACGGGGGCGAGGGCAGGGATGAGGTGGCGGCGCATGACGTAGAGGGGACCGCCGCCGAACCCCCGGGCCGAGGCGACGAACCCGCGGGTGCGCAGGCTGAGAGCCTGGCTGCGGACCACCCGGGCGACCTGCGGCCATACCAGCAGGCCGATGCTCAGGATGGCGAAGCCGCGGCTGGGGCCGGCCAGGGCGCCCAGGAAGATCAGCAACGGGATGGCGGGCAGGGCAAGCACCACGTCGGACAGGCGCATCACCACGGTCTCGGCGAGACCGCCGCGCAGGCCGGCCAGCAGCCCCAGCGCGACGCCGATGGCCAGGACCAGCGCGGTGGCGGCCACCGACACCGTCAGGGTGGCGCGCGCGCCCCACACCAGGGCGGAGAAGATGTCGGCGCCGGCATCGTTGGTGCCGAGCAGGTGGCGGGACGAGGGCGGCTCGAGGGCGTCGCCGGCGATCGCCCTCGGGTCGTACGGCGCGAGGTACGGCGCCAGCACCGCGACCACCACGAGGACGGCCACGATGCCCGCGCCGATGAACAGCAGCGGTGAGCGGCGCGCCGCGGCCAGGAGGGTGCTCACGCCGCCGTCCTGGGGTCGAGGCGCCGGTACAGCAGGTCCACCAGGAGGTTGACCGTGACCACCGCGATGGTCAGCACCAGGAAGCTTCCCTGAATGGCCGGGTAGTCGCGCACGAACACGGAATTGAACATGTACAGGCCGGCGCCCGGGTACGCGAAGACCTGCTCGACGAAGATCGCGCTGGTGACGGCCAGGCTGAACTGCATGCCGACCACGGTGACGACCGGAAGCAGCGCGTTGCGCCCCGCGTATCCGTACTTGAGCCGGCGCTCGCGCAGCCCCTTTGCCCGGCCACCGAGGAGGTAGTCGGCGCCGAGCTCGCTCACCATGGCCGAGCGCATCACCAGGTACTGGTAGGCCGCGAAGCCCAGCGCCAGCAGCAGGGCGGGCAGCGCGAGGTGGTGGGCGACGTCGAGCGTCTTGCGCAAGAGCCCGTACTCCGCGAACGGGGTGCTGGCGCCGCTCAGGGGGAAGAGGCCAAGCTTGACCGAGAAGATGAGCAGCGCCACCGAGGCGACGAAGTAAACGGGCAGGTTCTGGACCGACAGGAAGAAGCCGAGCAGGCCGCGATCGACCCGCTGGCCCCGCTTCCAGGCGGAGTGCACCCCCAGCGGCAGCCCGATGGCGAACGACAGCAGCATGGACGCCGCGATCAGGAGCAGGGTCCAGGGCAGGCGCTCCCGCAGGTCCTGGCTCACCGGCCGGTTGGAGTAGATCGAGTAGCCCAGGTCGCCGCGGACCAGGCCTGACAGGTAGTGGACGTACTGGGTCGGCAACGGCTCGTCGAGCTTGTAGTACCGGGCCAGGTTGGCCCTGGTCTCGTCGTCGGCGACGAAGTTGGGCGAGCCCTGGGCCATCAGAGCGGCGATGGGGTCCCCCGGCATCAGCCGGGGCACGGCGAAGTTGAGGGAGACAAGCACGAACACGGTGGCCGCGTAGGACAGGACCGGGATCCAGCGGGACCGCCTGACCTCGGACGGCGCCTCAGGCAGCAGCTCGGCCTTGCCGGCCTCGGCGCCGTCCGGCGACGGGTCGGGACCTGCACCAGCAGGCCGGTCGGGACGGTATTGGCCGGCCGGCGCCCCCGCCGCCTCGGTGATCCGGCTCATGCGTCCATCGCGCTCAGACAGTTGCGACGCTCGACCTCCACATGGCCGCCAAGCAGGTCGCGGCCGGGCGTACCATCGCCCGCCGCGGCTTGTACGGCATCGTCCAGGCGCATGGTAGCTGCCCGGTCCCACCACCCTCTGTCGACGCCGGCACGCGGCTGCGCCCCACTTCGGCGGGACCGCCAACCGCAGGCCCTGCCTACAGCCGGCCGGCGGCCTTGACCCGCAGGTAGGCGTCGGCCAGCTCGGGTGCCAGACGGCCGGGGCCGGCGTCGACCACGACCGCTCCCAGGCCCCGCAGCCGGGCCACGGTGCGCCGACGCTCGGCGAGCGCCTGGACCGCGGCGGCCTTGCGGTAGGCGGTGGCCGCCTCGGTGGGCAGCGCCCGGGCCCAGCGCGCCACCGCCGGGTCGCGCACCGCCGCCACCAGCACGATGTGGCTGCGGGCCACCAGCGGCAGCGCCGGCAGCAGCGTCTCGGCGGCGGCCTGCTCGGCCAGCTCGGTGAACAGCACCAGCAACGCCCGGCGCCGGAATCGTCCCAGCGTCTCCACGAACGCGCCCCGGTAGTCGCTTTCGACCAGCTCGGGCTCCAGCGCGTACATCGCCTCGGTCACCCGCCCCAGCTGGTCTCGGCTGTGGCCGGGGGCCACCACCGCGCGCACCCGGTCGGCGAACGCCACCAGCCCGGCGCGGTCGCCCAGGCGGGTCGACACCGCCGTCAGCATCATCACCGCGTCCATGGCGTGGTCCAGCCGCGGCACCCAGTCGCCAGGCGCGCGGGGCTGGCCCGCGCCCCGGTCGTCGGCCCAGGGGATCCGCGCCGCCATGGTCCGGCCGGTGTCCAGCAGCAGCAGGACGGTCTGGTTGCGCTCGGCACGGTAGGTGCGCACGATCGGCTTGCCCGCCCGCGCCGTGGCCGCCCAGTCGATGCGGCCGAACTCGTCGTCGGGTTGGTAGTCGCGCAGCGAGTCGAACTCCGTGCCCCCGCCCCGCCCGCGCGCCGAGCGCAGGCCGACCTCCAGGATCCGTGCCCTGGTCAGCCGCAGCTCGGCCTCCTGGCGGGAACGAAACGGCGGGTAGACGCGCACCACGCCCGCCACGACCTGGCGGCCCTGCCTGGCCGCCAACCCCCACGGGCCCTCCACCCGCAGCGTGACCTCGGACAGCGCGAAGCGTCCCCGCCGCGACGGGTTGATCGCCGTGCGCCCCGCCGCCCGGCCACGGGCGGGCACCACCAGCCTGGCCCGCCGGGTCGCCGCCCGCAGCGACGGCGCCAGCGCGTCGGCCAGGCGCAGCCGCAGCCGGCGCCCGGTGGGGTTAGTGACCCGCCAGACGATCTCGGCGCGACCGTCCAGCGGCACGACCCCGGGCAGCTCGCGGGTCACGCCGAGGTCCTCGGGGGGCGCGGCGCGCAACGCGTCGACCGCTGCCGCGACCAGCAGCGCGCCGTTGGCCGCCAGCAGCGTCAGCAGCGGGTCGGCGGGGACCGCCAGCACCGCCACCGCCGCGACGGCCGCGGCGGCCGCCAGACGCCAGGTGGGCACCGGCAGGCCCGGGCGCCGCCGCCGGGGGGCCATGTCAGCGCGGGACGGGGACGGCCGCGAGCACGCCTTGCAGCACACCGTCGGCGGTGACGCCTTCCAGTTCGACCTCCGGGCGCAGCTGGACGCGGTGGCGCAGGGTCGGCAGCGCCACCGCCTTGACCTCGTCGGGGGTGACGAACGGCTTGCCGGCCAGCCACGCCCACGCCTTGGCGGCGTGCAGCAGCATCGTCGAGCCACGGGGGCTGACGCCCAGCACCAGCGACGGCGAGTCGCGGGTGGCGCGGGCGACCGCGACGATGTAGGCCTGCACCCGCTCGTCGACGCCGACGGCGCCCACCGCCTGGCGGGCGGCCTCCAGGTCGGCGGGGCCGGCGACCGCCTCGATGCCCAGCGAGACCAGGTCGTGGGGGTCCATGCCGGCGTGGTGGCGGGCGACCACAGTCTGTTCCTGGCCGGCGCTCGGATAGCCGACGAGCAGCTTGAACAGGAACCGGTCGAGCTGGGCCTCCGGCAGCGGGTAGGTGCCCTCGTACTCGACGGGATTCTGGGTGGCGACCACGAGGAACGGTTCGGGCAGCGGGCGGGCGGCGCCCTCGACCGACACCTGACGCTCCTCCATCGCCTCCAGCAGGGCGGCCTGGGTCTTGGGCGGCGTGCGGTTGATCTCGTCGGCCAGCAGCAGGTTGGTGAACACCGGCCCCTGGCGGAAACGGAAGTCCATGGCCCCGGCGCGGTCCGCCGTGGCCGTCGAGACGCCGCCGGGGGTGGCCCCGGCGTAGACGACCTGCCCGGTGACGTCGGAGGGCATGAGGTCGGGGGTGAACTGGATCCGCCTGTGGTCCAGGCCCAGGGCGGCGGCCAGCGCCTTGACCAGCAGGGTCTTGGCGGTGCCCGGGACCCCTTCCAGCAGCACGTGACCGCGGACGATCAGCGCGGCCAGCAGACCGGTGACGGCGCCGTCCTGGCCGACCACGGCCTTGGCGACCTCGTCGCGGACGCGGAGCACGGCCTCGCGCGCCTGCGGGCCGGCGGCGGTGTCAGCGGTCACGTGGCTCTCCTCCCACGGTCTGTCCCGGGGCCGCCCCGACCAGCCGTCGCAGGTCCTCCACCTGCTGGGCCAGCGCCACGAGCCGGGTCTCGTCGGGCGGGACCGGACCGGTCAGCAGCTCCAGGATGCGCTCAGCCGAGACCGCGGTCCGCGCTGTCGCCGCCTGGGCCAGCGCCGGGGGCGGGGTGCGCCCAGGCAGCCCCAGATGCTCGGCCAGCTCGCGGTGGAGGTGCTCGCGCAGCAGCCGGGCGGCCTGCGCCCGGGCCCGCCGCTGCTGCCACAGGTTGGCCACGGCGACCACCAGCTCGGAGCTGGGCACGGCGACAGGCTGCGGCTCGCCGACCGGCCTGCCCAGACGCCGGGCCCGCCAAGCGACGACGAGCGCGAAGGCGACGCCGAGCTGCGCGACGGCGAGCTTGACCCGGGCCGGGACCAGGTCGCCCAGCGTCGCATCGCCCTCGCCGGGCAGCGGGGGGCGCAGGATGGTCACCCGCGCGTCGGGGGCAGGCGCCAGCAGGGCCGCGGCCAGCAGCGCGTTGTCGGCTGCGCCCAGGCGGGCGTTGACGAGGGCGCCGGGCCCGCCCAGCGCCACCACGGCGCCGGCGCCCTCCGGCGAGGCCACCAGCCAGTGCCCGTCGCCGCGGGGGAAGCAGCCGGTGGCGCCCGGCGGGGTCTCGTAGACGAGGCCGCCAGCGCCGGCCACCCGGGCGACGACGGCGAGCGCGGGCAGCCCGCAGGCGCGGCCGATGGACGTGTCGACGAGCCCGACCTGGGCGGTGCCGGCGACCTCGGGCGCCAACCCGGAGGTGGGGTCGGCCACCACCAGGGTCCCGCCGGCGCGGGCGGCTCGCTGCTGACCGTCACCGCGGCTCCGAGTTCGCCGAGCACGTCGACCAGCGCCTTCGTGCCGTCCGGGGCGGTCGAGCCGGGGTCCAGCGGCGGGCCGCTGCGGCCCGGAGGCCCGATGAGCACCAGGCCGACCACCAGCAGGACGAAGAGCGCGGTCAGCGGCAGGGCCCGCCGCAGCCGCCCGGCCCGGCCCGGCCGGCGGCTCACGAGGCGGCCGCGGTCGCCGGGGCCGGCCGGTGGCGCGCTGCCAGCACCTGGTCGGCGGCGGCCCGCAGCGCGGCGACCTGGGAGCGGCCGACCGGGCGGCTGCCGTACCAGGCGAGCTCGAACGCTCCGGTGGCCTCGGCCATCGGCTCGGCGGCCGCGGGCAGGGTCTCGGCGACGGCGCTCAGGTACTCGCGGGCGGTGCGCCCGGGGATCTCCTCGATCAGCCCGGCGGCGGCCAGCTCGGCCAGCAGCGCCCGGTAGTGGCAGCGCAGCGCCTCGCGCCAGCGCCCGGCCTGCTCGTGGCCGCGGGCCTCGCTACGCCAGGCGCCGGCGTCGCGGCCGGTGGGCGCGGCCACCGCGGCGGCGACCTCGGGGTCGCGGCGGACGCTGCGCGCGAAGCGCAGCCCCAGCACGGCGACGAACGCGGCCGCGGCGACGATCACCAACGAGGCGATCAGCGAGCCGCGACCGCCGCCGGCCAGCAGGTCGATCAGCCGGCCCAGCTGATCGGCGACGAACGCCAGGGCCCGGTCGCGCAGGGTCGGCACCGCCTCGCGGTACTCGGGCCGCGCCAGCACCTCCTCGACGGCCCGCCGGACCTGGCCGGGGTCGAACTGGGGCACGGGCAGGTCAGCCAGCGCGGTCCCCGCCGCGCTCGAGGGCGGCGGCCATCGCCTGCAGGTCGAAGCCCTCGCTGCGGATGCGAGCGTCGAAGTAGACCAGTGTCGCGACGATGGCGATGAAGGGGATGACCAGCAGGCCGCTGAGGATGGAGCCAAGGGCCAGCAGCATCCAGCCGTGCTGCAGGCCGATGAGGAAGGCCGCGACATTGGGGATGCCGCCGACGATCGACGACAGGATCCCGGCCAGCACGCCCGACACCACCGCTGCCGCAAGCACCCGCCAGAACCCGGGTCGGACCAGCTGCAGCGACCGGCGCATGGCCGCCACCGGGCCGAGGTCTTCGATGACGACGGCGGGCGCGACCGGCACGAACAGGGTCATGATCGCAAGGTGGGCCCCCAGCGCCGCCAGCAGCGTCAGTACGCCCAGGATGACCACCGGAGGGGACTCGGCGACGATCCCCGCGGCGAGCACCGCACCGGCGACCAGGTAGGGCACCAGCTGCAGCAGGTGGGTCAGCAGCCAGGACGCGACGAGGGACCACCAGCGCCGGCCGGCCGCGCGCAGCGCCGGGCCCGGGTCCATGCGCTGGCCCAGGTACGAGGCGGCGACGACCTTGCTGACCGCGCCGGCCACGAACGGCAGGACGAAGATCGCGGCCAGCGCGCCCAGCAGGGAGGCCACCACCGCCCCAGCGCCGCCGCCCGTCTCTGCCAGCGCCTCGGCGGCGCCGGGGTCCGACAGCAGCTGGAAGAAGCCCAGCCCACCCAGCAGGTCGCGCTGGAAGAACGCCGAGGCCAGCTGCAGGGGCACCAGGACGATCGCCGCGACCACGACGACGGTGCGCCAGTTGGCCACGAACAGCCTGAACGCGCCGTCGAGGATGTCGCCCAGGGTCATGGGCCGCATGGCCACCGGCCCCTGACCGAAGCCTGCCGGACGCTGCCCCGGTGGCGGCCAGCCGGCCGGCGCTGGCGGCCAGCCGGCGTCCTGCGACCATGGCCGCGCGTCGGGTCCGTACGGCGTCCACGGGCCCCCTGGAGACGGGACGCCGGTGCGCGGTGGCGGCGGCAGACCCGGTGGCGGGGGCGGCTGGTCCTGGGAGGTCACGGCGTCGTCTCCCCATGGGCGGTCCGGCCGAGGATAGCGACCGCCTCAACCCGTCTCCTGGGAGGTCGGGTCCAGGGCGGCCAGGGCGGCCTCGAGCCGCAGGGCCTCGGCGTCGTCGCCGGCGGCCGGAGCGATCGTCGACCGCGCCGGCAGCTGCCCGCCGCCAGCCTCCGCCTCGGCGTCTCCGCCGGCGAGACCGCGGCGCAGCGCCGCCCGCCGGCGGGCTCGGGCCAGCACCTCAGGGGTGGCCACCGCCAGCAGGTCCTCGTAGGCGCCGGCCAGGGCGTCGAGGTAGACCTCGACGGTGGCGGGGTCGTAGCCGGGCAGCGACAGCGGGAACTCGACCCGGGCCACGTCGGCGGGCGTGGGCAACAGGTCCCAGTCCGGGGCCTGGGGCCCGGGCACGTCGACGGGCTCGTCGCGAGCCAGGACCACGAGCACGACCGCCAGGCCGACCAGGCACAGCAACACCGCCACGGGCATGGCCGGCAGTATGCCCCCCCAGACAGCCGCGGGCGTGTGGCGCCACCGCCCCCGTGGCCTTCCCGGCGACGGCCGGTCGGCTGGCTACGATGCGCCCGGCATGCGGCTGACGCTGGGCGCGCGCACGTTCGACCTCGACCGCGAGGTCGCCGTGATGGCGGTCGTCAACCGCACCCCCGACTCGTTCGTCGACCGCGGGCGGACCTTCGCCCTGGACGCGGCCGTCGCCCACGCCCTCGCGCAGGTCGCCGCCGGCGCCGACATCGTCGACGTCGGCGGGGTGAAGGCCGGGCCGGGCGACGAGGTCACCGCCGAGGCGGAGCTGGAACGGGTCGTGCCCGTGATCGAGGCGCTGCGCGCCCGCTGCGACGTGCCGCTGTCGGTGGACACCTTCCGCGCCGAGGTCGCAGCCGCGGCGCTGGCGGCCGGCGCGGACCTGGTCAACGACGTCGGAGGGATGGCCGACCCGCGCGTGGCCGACGTCGTCGCCGCGCACCGCGGCGCGGCGCTGACGGTCGTGCACGCCGGCGGCCCCCCGCGCAGCCGGCCGTTTCGCCCCGCCTACCTGCCCGACGTCACCGCGGCGGTGGTCCAACGCTGCCGGGCACTGGCGGCGGAGGCCCGGCGCCGGGGCGTCCCGGCCGACAAGATCGTCGTCGACCCGGGCCACGACCTCGGCAAGACCACGGCCCAGTCGCTGGAGCTGACCCGCCGGCTGCCGGAGCTGTGCGCGCTGGGCTACCCGGTGCTGGTGGCGCTCAGCCGCAAGGACTTCCTGGGCGAGGCGCTGGGGCTGCCCGTCGGGCAGCGGCTGGGGGCGTCGCTGGGGGCTGCGGTCGCCGCGGTCATGCTGGGGGCGCGCCTGGTCCGCGCCCACGACACCCTCGAGACGGTGCGGGCGGTGCGCACCGTCGAGTCGATCCTGGGCTGGCGGGCCCCCGCGGTGTCGGCCCGGGGCCTGGAGTAGCGCGTGCGGCCCGTGTGGCGACGGCGAGGTCGCCGGCCCCGGTGACCAGCATCGAATCACGGCCACCGCCACCGGGAGCCGCACGGTCGCCGCCCTCTCACCCAGCAGCAGGCGACTCGGCCACCAGCGGGGCGAAGCGCTGCAGGTAGGCCGCGAACGCGGCCCTCACCCGGTCGGCGGGGAGGTCGAAGCTGTCGGGATCGTAGCGGTGGATTCCCTGGCGGCCGCGGGGGTGGTCGGTCAGCCAGCCGCGCATGGCCGCCTCGACGGTGCGATCGAGCCGCAGCTGCAGCCGGTCGTAGATGCCTGCGACGGTGGCGACCGGGTCGGCGACGAGCGCGGGGTAGGACACGTCCAGGAAGCGGCTCTCGCCGGCCGCTGCGCGCACCTGCAGCGCTCGGTGCAGGGCGGTCGAACAGCGACGCAGGGCCTGCTCTCCGACGACCACCGGGGACACCTGGTCGCTGTGGGGACGGCGCACCGTGCGGATGAGGCTGGCATAGGACGGCACGGCCTGTGCGGGGTCGCGGTGGCAGTGGACGACGAGCGCGCCGGGCAGCACCGCGAGCAGCGAGTCGAGGTGGCCGAGATGCCCGGGGGACTTCAGCAGCCACCGCCTGTCCGCCTCCGGGTCGCGGCTCAGGACCCGCAGCTGCAGGGCGTAGTAGGCGTACTCCCGGCCAAGGGTGGCGTGGTAGAACCAACGCGAATAGGCCTCGACGTCGAACATGTCGTCGAAGTGCTGGCTGGCGAAGGCGTTCTGCAACAGCGCGTCGCATTCCTCGGGGCCGCGAGGCGTCAGCGCGCGGACGGCCCGGAATGCGGGAGCCAGGGCGTAGAAGCGCTCCAGCCACGTCTCCGCCTGTCGCACCAAGGTGGCCTCGTCGGGTTCGTGGCCATCCCCAGGGGGGACCGGGTGCAGCGCCTCCCACAGGCGCAGGAAGCGGTGGCGTGGATCCTGCGCCAGCAGGTTGTGCAGCAGGCTGGTCCCCGTCCGCGGTAGGCCGGTGATGACGACGGGGCTGCCGAGGGACCGTTGCGCCGCTTCGGGTCGGCGCTTGAGGTAGGCCTGGACGTAGAGGCGGTTGCGCAGGTGGCGCAACAGCACGCCGCGCAGCACCCGCCAGCCGACGGCGTTGAGGCGACCGGTGGCCCGGCAGGATTCGACCAGCAGCCCCAGCGGCTCGGTGAACGCCCGGTCGCCCCAGTCGCCGTGTCCCGCCAACTCCTCGGCCTGCGCCATCAGCGTCGACGGAGACAGGCCACCGGCCGGTTCCGGCGGTTGCCGGCTCACGGGGCGCGACTCGGTCGTGCGCTCCGGTTGCCCATCGCTGCGGCCCCGGGTCGCTCACCCGTCCGCGCGTGGATGCTGTGGATGCTCACGACCGGGTTGCCGTAGCTGGGCTCGTCCGGCCACCGCAGGTCTCCAGCTGCGCCCGGCGGATCGTGGTCGAGCCGTGGCAGCGTGCCCCCAGGCCGAGTGGGACCGTCACCGACGCCGCTGGGACTCGGTGACGTCCCCGGACTCCCGGTCGAGGTCCACCGACTGCTCCGGATGGCCATCCCCCGGCCCCAGGATGTGCAGTGGCGGGAAGTACTCGGCGACCGCCATGATGGGTCGGCCCCCCGAGATGATGCGGTAGTTGCGGAACAGCAGTTCGTCGCCGGACTCCATGCCGAACCACCCTCCCAGCGCCCCCGCTCGCCTCCTGCCCACCCGCAGCAGCTCCCTGAACGTCTCGACCCGGTTGGTGACGAAC
>DASZOD010000261.1:0-2848 GCA_035550935.1 Egibacteraceae bacterium
GGCATGTCGCTGCTGATGGCCGGGACCGAGTTCACCCTCTACGAGGACGGTCGGCGCATCGTGCGGTCCTTCGGCGCGGACGCGTGGGTGGTGGCTGCGGGGACGTCCGGCCCGTTTACCACCTCTTCGCCGGTCCCCGCGCAGGCCGCCGAGGAGGTAGCCCAAGCGCCGGGGGTCAAGGCAGCCGAACCGGTTGTGATCTTTCACTCCACCGTCGGAGAGGACTCGTTGCGGGACATCAACGTGATCGGCTACCGGCCGGGCTCCTTCGTGGCTGCACCGGTCACGGCGGGACGTGAGCTGCGGGCAGGGGGGGAGACGGTGGCCGACGTGGCGCTCGGCGTCGAGCCCGGCGACGTGGTGAGCGCCGGCGGCCACGACTTCGTGGTCGTGGGCGTCGCCGAGCAGGTCACCTGGTACTTCGGCACGCCCACGCTGTTCGTCGCGCTGGACGACGCCCAGGCGATGGCCTTCCGTGGCCAGCCACTGGCCATGGGAGTGGCCACCACCGGGGTCCCGGCCGCCGTGCCGGCGGGGCTGCGGCTGCTCACCAATGAGCAAGTCGTGCGCGATCTTGAGCGGCCGCTGGAGAGCTCCACCCAGACCATCGCCTTGCTGAACCTGCTCCTGTGGCTCGTCGCTGCGGGCATCATCGGCTCGATGATTTACCTGTCGGCCCTGGAGCGGTCCCGCGACTTCGCGGTGTTCAAGGCCACCGGCGGGGCCAACCGGGCGCTGCTGGCCGGTCTCCTCCTGCAGGCGGTTGTGCTGTCCACCGCAGCAGCGATCGTGGCCACGGTGGTCGCCTGGCTGCTCCGCCCCGCCTTCCCGTTCACCGTAGAGATACCCACGTCGGTCTACCTGAGGCTGCTCGCGGTGGTGCTGGTCGTCGGGCTGGTGGCCAGCCTGGCGGGATTGCGCCGGGCGGTGAAGGTGCAGCCGGCGCTGGCGTTCGGCGGCGGCTGATGAATGCCGGGCGCCTGTCGCGTCGCACGCCGGAGCAGGTCGACGTGGCTGTTGCCGCGGCCGACAGGAGCGATCTGGAAATCAGTAAGCTGACCATCGCCTACTCCAGCGGCGGCTATGAGGTTCGGCCGATAGACGCGCTCGACCTGCACGTGGGCACAGGGCAGCTCGTCTTGCTGCTGGGTGCCAGCGGTTGTGGAAAGACCACGCTGCTCTCGGCCATGGCGTCGATCCTGACGCCGGCCGCGGGCTCGATCCGCGTCGGGGAGACTGAGGTGACCGCGCTGCAGGGCCGTGCGCTCGTGGAGTATCGCCGCTTTACCGTCGGGGTCGTCTTCCAGTCGTTCAACCTCGTGCCGAGTCTCACAGCGTCGGAGAACGTCCAGGTACCCCTGCGGCTGGCCGGCGTGTCCGGCCGGCGGGCCCGCGCGCGAGCGGAGGAGTTGCTTGACCGGGTCGACCTCACTGATCGCCTGCATCACCGGCCCGGAGACCTGTCTGGTGGGCAGGCCCAGCGGGTCGCGATCGCCCGGGCTCTGGCCCACGACCCGCTGCTCGTGCTCGCCGACGAGCCCACCGCGCACCTCGACTACATCCAGGTGGACGCGGTCCTGCGGCTGCTGCGCGGCCTCGCAGCGCCCGGGCGCATCGTGATCGTCGCCACCCATGACGAGCGGCTGGTGCCGCTGGCCGACCGCATCGTCGAGCTCACCCCCCGCGCGACGGCCGCCTCGCGTCCACCGCAACAGCTCGAGCTGGAACATGGCCAGGTGGTCTTCCGGCAGGGAGAACCTGGCGAGCTGGTGTACGTGGTACAGCAGGGCGAGGTCGAGATCGTCCGGCACCGCGTCGACGGCACCGACGAGTTGCTTTCTCGCCTTGGGCCGGGCGACTACTTCGGTGAGTTGGCGCCGCTGTTCAGCCTGCGGCGTTCGGCCACCGCCCGCGCCGCCGGGCCGGCGACCGTGACCGGCTACACCGTCGCCGACTTCCGCGCCGCCCGAGGCCATGGTCCCTCCTCGACGGAACGAGGCCAGCAGGACGAATAACCCACGCGGTTTCTCACCCGCTGCGTCAACGGGCTGCCCAGCCATACCGTCGGCGTCCATCGGCTGGTGGAGTCTGCGCTCAGGATGCTGTTGCGGCGCATCTGGCCGTTCCTAGAGCGCCTGCGGGCGCAACGGCGGTCCCAGCACTCGGGCTAAACACCCCAGGGTCACATCCTGTCAAGCGACGCGGTCGGTCTTCTCGGTGAGCCAGGCCACGCGCCAGGTTCGGCGGCCGCGCGGCGAAGCTGCCGGAGCACGAGCAGCTGCACGCCCGACCGTTCTTCCACAGCGGCTTCGGTCCATCGGTAGTGTCCGGGGCCGTGCGCGCGCTGACGGTTGGGCTGGTCGTCGCCGCGGCGGTCGCTGCCATGTCGCGGTCCGAACGGCCCGCGCGGCTACGGAGAGGGGCGCAGACCGGAGTGGGCTCGACAGGTTTTGAACCTGTGACCTCTCGCGTGTGAGGCGAGCGCTCTCCCACTGAGCTACGAGCCCGTGGCGACGCCGGGGCCGCCTGGCCGTGCAGCATAGCCGCGCCGGAGCGCGCCGGCCAGGGTCGGTCGGTGCCGGCTCAGTCCGGGGGGCTCTCGGCCTGGAAGACCGCCGTGCCGTTGGGTTCGCCCGCCGGCCGCCCGTCCGGCGACACCGTGACCACGACGGTCTCGGCCGGCTCCCGCAGGGAGATCAGCGGGAACAGCCGCCCGTTCGTGGGACGCATCGGCTGGCTGAACACCGAAACCCCGCCCGGCGCCAGGACTTCGACGTTGTAGTCCCGCTCGGAGTCCAGTCCCTCCAGCAGGACGACCATCTCGTTGCCGTGGACCTTCACCGTGCCG
>DASZOD010000262.1:0-5942 GCA_035550935.1 Egibacteraceae bacterium
TGGCTGGGTGGACGTCTGGGTGCTGGGGGCCGGGGACGCCCCGGCCCGGCTCGTCGCACGTGCCCGCCCGGTGCTGCAGGTACGCGGCGAGGGCCCCGCCAGCACGGCGCTGGTGGGCCTGCACGTCGACGAGGTCGGCGAGGCCACCGCCGGCCTGGCCCTGGGCCGGGTGCTGCTGGCCCACGCCCCGCCGCCGTCCTGAGCGGGCCGCCGGCTGCCTCCCGGGAGAACGTCGCTGCTACCATCCGCCGGTGATCCCGCCGTGGCTGCAGGCCATCGTCCTCGGCGTCGTCCAGGGTGCGACCGAGTTCATCCCGATCTCCTCCTCGGGGCATCTGGTGCTGGTGCCCTACCTGGTGGGCTGGCCCGAGCCGGGGCTGGCCTTCGACGTGGCGCTGCACATGGGCACCGCCGCCGCGGTCGTCGCCTACTTCCGCGCCGAGCTGGTCGCCATGGCCAAGGGCGTCATCGGGGGCGGGGCCACCCCCGAGGGGCGCCTGTACCGCCGGCTGGGCCTGCTGGTGGCCCTCGGCAGCGTCCCCGTGGCCCTGGCGGGAGGCCTGTTCAAAGACAGCTTCGAGCGCGTGTTCGGCTCGCCGCTTGCGGTCTCGGGCTTCCTGTTCGTCACGGCCGCGGTGCTCGTCGGCGGCGAGCGCTGGCGCGACCGGCGCGTGACCCGCGGCGAGCGGTTGGGGGTCGTGGCCGAGCCGGGCGACGCGAGGCAGCTGTGGACCGGTGACTGGGTGGGCGGCCAGGCGCCCATGGCAGCCTCCGAACCCGCCACCGAGCTTCCCACCGGCGAGGATCCCGACGACCCGGCCGGCGCGACGCTCGAGCAGCTGGGCCCCCGCCACGCGCTGGTCGTGGGGCTGTGCCAGGTCGTGGCGCTGCTGCCGGGGGTGTCGCGCTCGGGGGCGACGATCGTGGCCGGCCTCGGCGCGGGACTGACCCGGGAGGCGGCCACGCGCTTCTCGTTCCTGCTGGCGCTGCCGGCGCTGCTCGGCGCCGGGCTGCTGAGCCTGCCCGACCTGGCCCAGCCCGGCCCCTATTCGGGCGCGGCGATCGCCGGCGGCGTGGTGGCCGCCTTCGTGACCGGCTACGCGGCGATCCGCTGGCTGCTGGCGCTGGTGGCCTACGAACGGCTGACCGGGTTCGCCCGCTGGTGCGTGTTCGTGGGCGTCGTCGGCCTGGTCGGCTACCTGTTTCTCGGGCCACCCAGCTCCGCGTAGCGACGCTCCGCGGCGGGGCGCTACGCCCCGCTGAGCGTCATGCCGTCGATCAGCAGCGTCGTGCCGCCGATGCCGCCGCCGAACGGCAGGAAGCGCAGGTCGGACCCGACCCCGGTCAGGGCCTGGAGCATGTCGGGGATGGTGCTGGCGATGGTGGCCTCGCGGACGGGCTCGGCGAGCTGCCCGTCGCGCACCATGACCCCGGCCACCCCGACGCTGAAGTCACCCGAGATCGGGTTGGCCCCCGAATGCACGCCGAGGACCTGCTGGCAGTAGAATCCGCTGCCGGCCAGGGCCAGGAGCGTCTCCGGCTCGTCGGGGCCGGGGCGCAGGAACAGGTTCGTGGGACTGATGCCCGGCGGGGACGTGAAGCTGCCGCGGCTGGCGTTGCCGGTGCTGGTCGTGCCCGCCTTCGCCGCCGTGTAGGCGTTGTGCAGGTAGCCGACCAGCACCCCGTCGGCGACCAGCGTCGTGCGGCCGGTCGGAACGCCCTCGGCGTCCCAGGGAGCGGCGGCGGGCCCGTCGAGCAGCCGGCCGTCGTCGACCAGCGTGACCCGCTCCGCCCCGATGCGCTCGGACAGCTTGCCGGCGAACAGGCTGCGTCCCTTCTGCACGGCCTCCGCGGTGAGCGCGCCCGCCAGCACACCGAGGAACGACGCGGTGGCGAACGGGTCGAGCACCACCGCCAGGCGCCGGCTGGGAGGCTTGCGCCCGCCCAGCAGCCGGGTGGCCCGGACAGCCGCCTCGGCGGCGGCTGCCCCGACGTCCAGGTCGTCGGCCACCCGCGCCAGGTCCAGCCCGTACGCGCTGGTGGTGGCGCCGTCGGCCTCGGCCAGGGCCTCGACCAGCAGGTAGGCGTCGCAGCGCCGGTAGGCGCCGCGCAGCCCCTTGGTCGACGCGATCGCGACCGTGCGCGCCGAGTCGCCGTAGGTGGCGGTGTCCACGCCCTTGATGCGGGAGTCGGCGGCGCGGGTGGCGGCTTCCAGCCGGATCGCCAGGTCGGTCTTGTCGGCCGGGTCGACGGCCTCGAAGCGGGGGTCCCACAGCTGCGGCATGGTCGGCAGCTCGGCCTGGGGCGGCAGGACATTGGCCTCGTCGGGGCTGGCGACCGCGGCGTTGGCGCGCGCGGCTTCCAGCGTCGCGGCGACCTCGGCCTCGTCGAGGGCCGCACTGTAGGCGTAGCCGACGCGGGCGTCGGCGATCAGGCGGATCCCGACGCCGCGTGTGCGGGCGCTCGCCAGCGACTCGACCTGCCCGTCGTAGGCTTTCACGGTCGTCTCGGTGGCGTCGACGCCGTACGCCTCGACCCCCTCCCCCGGCGTCGCCCGCGCCACGATGCCGTCCAGCAGCCCCAGCAGGTCGTCGCTCTGGCTCATCCCGTGCCCCCGACGGTGATGCGCCCGATCCGCAGGGTCGGGTTGCCGAACGCCGCCGGCACCCGCTGGCCGTCCTTGCCGCAGATGCCCTCGCGGGTGTCGAAGTCGCTGCCCACGGCGTCGATGCGGGCCAGCACCGTGGGCCCGTCGCCGACGAGGTTGGCTCCGCGCACCGGCCGGGTGAGCTCGCCGCGCTCGATCAGCCACCCCTCGGTGACGCCGAACACGAAGTCGCCCGAGGCCGGGTCGACCTGGCCGCCGCCCAGGGACCTGCAGTACAGGCCGCGGGAGACGTCGCGCACGATCTCCTGGGGGTCGTCGCGGCCGGGCAGGATGTAGGAGTTCGTCATCCGGGGGATCGGCAGGTGCGCGTAGGACTGGCGGCGCCCGTTGCCGCTGGCGGGGATGCCCAGCTGGGCGGCGCGAAGCCGGTCGCTGAGGTAGTCGGTGCACACGCCGTGGTCGAACAGGACGGTCAGCTGTGCCGGGGTGCCCTCGTCGTCGAAGCCGAAGCTGCCCCAGCCGCCGATCACCGTGGCGTCGTCGACGCCGGTCAGCAGCGACGTGCCGAGCGTCTCGCCGCGCCGTCCCGCGTAGACGCTGGCCTGCTTGGCGACGATGTCGGCCTCCATGCCGTGCCCGCAGGCCTCGTGGAACAGCACCCCACCGGTGCCGGGCGCCAGCACGACCACGAGCTCGCCGGAGGGCGCCGGGACCGCGTCGAGCATGGTGACGGCCCGTTCGGCGGCGCGCCGGCCGACCAGGTCGGGCGGGTGGTCGTCGAACAGCTCGTGGCCGACCGCGGCTCCGGGTCCCTCGAAGCCGGTCTGGATGGTGCCGTCACGGGCGGCGACGACCTGGGCAACCAGCCGGGTGCGGGTGCGCGGCTCGACCGACCAATGGCCTTCGGAGTTGGCGACGAGCACCTGGCGGTGGGCGTCGGAGTAGACGACGGTGACCTGGCGGACGCTGCCGTCGACGGCACGGGCGGCCCCGTCGGCGGCGGTCACCAGCTCCACCAGCGCCGTGCTCGGCGCCGCCAGAGGGTCGCGGGCCACGGGGTGGCGGACCGGCGGCGGGACCCGGCGAAGGTCGGCGACCGTGGTCTTCGCGCTGCCGGAGACCGCCGCGGCGGCGGTGCGCGCGGCCTCGACCAGCGCCTGCCGGGTCAGCACGTTGGTGTAGGCGTAGCCGGTCTGGCGCCCGCGCACGACGCGGATGCCCGCGCCCCGGTCCAGACCGGACACGAGGTCCTCGATCCTGCCGTCATCCAGCGTGAGGCTGCGACCACGGCGGCTCTCGGCGTAGAGCTCGGCGAAATCCCCCCCGTCGGCCAGAGCGGCCTCCAGCACGGCGCGGATGTCGCCCTCGTCGATGAGATCCAAGTCGATCCCCCTTCGGCGGCGCCAGCGGCGCCACACTCTCCCAGTCGATCCCCGCCCTCCGGCGCCGCCTTCGGCGCCACCCACTCCCGGCGAAGCCTACCTTCCTCTCTGCGGGGAGCGGCTGCCCAACGACCCGGTCGCAGCGGGTCTGGAGAGGGCCGAGCCGCGAGCCGGGCGAACCCCAGGCCTTCACGCTCCGTTTGCCCCACCGAGCAGGCGCTGGCGCCTGCCAGGCCGCCCGATTTGGGCATGACCTGGGCGGCGCGCCAGCGACACTGCGGCACAGATGCGATGCTGAGACTACCGCTGTCGTCCGGGCGGCCCGGCTGGGCCGGTGGAGGGCGTCAGCAGGGGCGGCTCGCCTGCTGGGCGCGTCGCCACGCCCGTCCCTGGGCGCCTGCAGCGCTGGCTTCTGGATCAAGCATCGGGATGTATCAGCACGCGCGCCGGCGGCCTCTACAGAAGGACTCGCCATGACAAGGAGGCGCCTGGGCGCGAGCGGATACAGCAGTCGACATCTGTGAGGCCGACCCTTTCCCTGTGTGTACCAGCAGCAACGATAAGGGGCAGTGTGATGCCATGATGAAGAAGAACGAGTTGATTCGGGCCAGCGACCCTGAGTCCCTGGTGGAGAGCGTACGCCGGTACCGACCCCAGCCCCATGAGGTCCACGCTGGGATGATGGAGAGCGTCCGCGAAGCGACCTATCGCGGTCACACGATCGTCATCCGTACCGCCTATCACATCGAGGTTGATGGCGTCCCCATCGAAGGCCACATGGGAGTGACCAATGACGGCCAGGTGCATTATCACCCCGTTCCCAACCTCAGCTTCGGTTCCGCGGTCGACCTCGTCAAGCAACTGATCGACACCTTTCCCGACGACTTTGGCACGCAGACAGGCGGACATTCGCACGGAGAGGGGACCTGAGATGGCGGCAGTGAGGAGGAACATTCTGGCCGACGACACGGCGCGCGACCAGTACATCGAAGGAGCCAAGTTGCTCAAGCAGGAGTTTCTGGGCCCGACCACCCAGGACCTCGGTATTGCTGGCCCCGCTGTCGAAGTGAGCACGTATGATCTGTTTGTTGCCTGGCACCATCTCGCGATGTTCACCTTCACGCCTCCCTCCCAGGGAGACCGCAACGCCGCCCACCGCGGGCCTGTCTTCCTGCCGTGGCATCGCTTCATGCTCCTGCTCCTGGAGCTGCAGTTTCAGCGCGTGCTGAACGACGACAACTTCGGCATCCCCTACTGGGACTGGGCGGCCGACGGGGAACTCGACAGCGATCAGCAGGCCGGGGCACCGATCTGGAGTGCCAAAGCCATGGGCGGGCAAGGCGCTCCGGTCAGCACCGGACCCTTCGCGTTCGACGCCACGGACCCCACCAGCTGGCGCGTGCTGCTGGAGGTCAACGTCCAAGGGCAACTACGCGCTACCAACCGCGGTCTTCGTCGGGTCTTCGGGCAGTCCGTGCCGACGCTGCCGCGAAAGGCTCAGGTCAAAGGCGCGCTGGCGCTAACCACCTACGACACTCCACCGTGGAACACGACCTCGGCGGGATTCCGCAACCAGGTCGAAGGCTGGCTGCCTGCCGATACCGCCCCCGGCCTGCACAACCGCGTCCATGTGTGGGTGGGCGGCGACATGCTTCCCTCCTCGTCGCCGAACGACCCGGTCTTCTATCTCAACCACTGCAACGAGGATCGCATCTGGACAGCGTGGCAGACACAACCGGGCACGTCGTACCTGCCCGATCAGAGCGCGCCGGAGACACTGCGCGGGCACCGCATCGACGACGCCATGCACGCGCTCCTGTCAGACCCGGTGACCCCACGCCAGATGCTCGACGTCAGCGACTTCTCCACGTACGACACCCTGGTCGTGGCGTGAGGCGGCGGTCCCCGCCCGGGTGGGCGGGGATCCGATTACGGCGAGCTCGGCGGTGGGG
>DASZOD010000263.1:0-2935 GCA_035550935.1 Egibacteraceae bacterium
GTCCCGGAACCAAGCGACGCCGCCCCGGACAGCGCCGTCGCGCCCGGCCAGGCCCGCGGCCAAGCGCTGGCGCCGCCGGGAGGTGAGCGCGACGTCAGCGGCCCCAGCCGCTGGCCGCTGGCGGGCGCCCCCGCGCTGCTCGTCGCCAACCTGGCGGGGCTGCAGGCCTACGCTGCCCGCCGGCCCCGCCCGCGCTAGATCCACCCCCGGAAGGCGACCGCTGCACGGTCGCCTGCCTCAGCCCTGACCCCCGGCGAGTCACTGCTTGCCGGGGAACGGCGGCGGGCCTGAGCGTCCCCGCCACAGCTGCTGGTCGGCCACCTGCAAGACGAGCTCCTGCAGCAGCGCCGGGGACACCTCCAGCAGCCGCCACAACTCGATGGCGTTGCCCAGGTCGCTGTTCCAGCGGGCCAGCACCTCGTCGTCGTCGCGGTCAAGCTCCACCAGCAGCGAACGGGCGGGGTCCAGGCGGCGGGTGGAGATCTTGGCGATGAACTCCTCGCCGGACTCCGTCCAGCCGAGGCGGACGACGAAGTCGTCGGGCGACGCAGCCTTGAGCTGCTGAGCGGCCGCGCCGAGCGCCTCGACGAGCTCGCCGTGGCGCGCCCGGCGCTGCTGCTGGGCGTCGATCTCACGCTGGCGGGCCTGCTCCGCCTGCTCGGCCCGGACCCGGTCCATCTGTCGCTCGGCGTCTTCGCGCTCACGGGCCAGCTCGGCGTTGCGCGCCAGTTTCGCCTGCAGGGCGGCCTCGAAGTCGCTCATGGGTTCTCCACAGTCGGATGTGCACGCGGTCGGGGACAGTGTCGCCCGGTCCCCGCGCGGGCGCCGGGACCGGGACGCGTCCGCCAGCGCTACCATCGGTGGCCTCCGCTGGCTGCCCAGGAGGCTACCGGTGTCTGCTGTCACACAGATCTGCGCGGCGGCCAGGGCGGCCGCCCCAGCCCTGGCGCGTGCCTCCACGGCGCGCAAGGACGCGGCCCTGGCCGCGATGGCCGACGCGCTCGACGCCGCCCACGGCGAGGTGCTCCAGGCCAACGCGGCCGACGTCGCAGCCGCGCGCGCCCAGGGCGTGTCGGGTGCCCTCGTCGACCGGCTCACACTCACCCCCGAGCGCTTGGGCACCATCGCCCAGGCGCTGCGCGAGCTCGTCGGGCTGCCCGACCCGGTGGGCCAGGTGGTGCGCGGCTGGCGGCTGCCCAACGGCCTGGAGGTCCGCCAGTTGCGGGTGCCGCTCGGGGTCATCGCGATGGTCTACGAGGGGCGCCCCAACGTGACCGTGGACGCCGCCGGGCTGGCGCTGAAGAGCGGCAACGCCTGCGTCCTTCGCGGGTCCTCCAGCGCCGTGCGCTCGAACGGCGCGCTGGTGGGCGTGCTGCGCCGCGCGCTGGCGGGCCAAGGACTGCCCGTCGACGCGGTCTGTCTCATCGAGGACACCTCCCGCGACGCGGTCAAGGAGCTCACCCGGGCCCGGGGGCTGGTCGACCTGCTGATCCCCCGCGGGGGCGCCGGGCTGATCCAGGCCGTCGTCAGCGACAGCCAGGTGCCCGTCGTCGAGACCGGCGTCGGCAACTGCCACGTCTACGTGGACGCCGCCGCCGACCTGGCCAAGGCCGGCCCGATCGTGGTCAACGCCAAGGTGTCGCGGCCCAGCGTGTGCAACGCCGCCGAGACGCTGCTGGTGCACCGCGCCGCCGCCCCCGTCTTCCTGCCCGCCGTCGCCGAGCAGCTGCGCGCCCACGGCGTCGAGCTGGTGGGCGACGCCGAAGCCCAGCGCCTCGCCGGTGCCGCGCCCGCGACCGGCCAGGACTGGGACACGGAGTTCCTGGACCTCAAGCTGGCCGTGCGGGTGGTGGACAGCATCGACGACGCCATCGCCCACATCGGCCTGCACGGCACCCTGCACACCGAGGCGATCGTCACCGAGGACCGTAGCGCCGCACGGCGCTTCGTCACGGAGGTCGACGCCGCGGCGGTGATGGTCAACGCCTCCACCCGCTTCACCGACGGCGGGGAGTTCGGCTTCGGGGCCGAGATCGGCATCTCCACCCAGAAGCTGCACGCTCGCGGCCCGATGGGCCTGCCCGAGCTGACCACCACGAAGTTCGTCGTCGAAGGCGACGGACACGTGCGTGAGTGACCTGGCGGGCCGTCCGGCGCAGTCGGGACCTGCCGGGCCGGCGAGGCGGCGCCACTAGACTCTCGTCCATGGGCTCCACCGTCCGGCTCGGCATCATGGGAGGCACCTTCGACCCCATTCACCTGGGCCACCTGGTCACCGCCGAGCAGGCCCGGGCCGACCTGGGGCTTGACGAGGTGGTGTTCATCCCCGCCGGCCAGCCGTGGCAGAAGAGCCGGCAGGTGACCGCGGGGGAGCACCGCTACCTCATGACCGTGCTGGCCACCTCGGCCAACGCGGCGTTCAGCGTCAGTCGACTCGAGATCGACAAGTCCGGGCCGACGTACACGGTCGAGACGTTGCGCGACATCCGCGACCGGCTGCCCGACGAGGCCCTGTTCTTCGTCACCGGTGCCGACGCCATCGTCAACATCCTGACCTGGAAGGACGCTGAGGAGTGCCTGGAGCTGGCCGAGTTCGTCGCCGCCACCCGCCCGGGCTACGACCTGCACACCCTCGAGGACGAGGGCGTGCGCCAGCAGGTCAGGGTTCTGGACGTGCCCGCCCTGGCGATCTCGTCGTCGGACGTGCGGCAACGGTTCTCTTCGGGCCGCCCCGTGCGTTACCTGATCCCGCGGGAGGTCGAGCAGTACGCCCGCAAGCACGCCCTGTACGGCACCCCCGGGCGCGGCCTGGCGGCCAGCCTCTTCCCGTGAACCCCTCCGGGCTCGACGTCCAGCCACCGCCGCAGCCGGTCCGCCGCGGGCAGGGGCCCAGGCAGGCCCGCCGGGGCGGCGAGCGCCGGCGCCGGCGCCGGCG
>DASZOD010000264.1:0-5359 GCA_035550935.1 Egibacteraceae bacterium
CCGAGCACGACCGGCGTCTGGACTGGCGGCGCGCTGCCGGATGACGCCGGGCCAGGCCGCCTCGGCGGCCCAGAGCGCCCGGCGGCTGGCCGCCCTACCCCGGACCCCGGCCGGGGTGGTGGCCGGAACGGTCGGCGCCGCCCAGGCGCGCGTGGCCGCCGCGGCGCTGCGTGACCTGCCCGCCGACGCGGCCGCGGGGCTGGACGACCTGGTGGCCAACAGCGCCGCCGGCACCGACCCGGTCGGGTTGCGCCGGGCGCTCGACGACTACGCCCACCGGGTGTGCGCCGACAGCCTGGCCGAGCGCGAGCGGCGCGCCAGGGAGCATCGGCGGCTGTCGCTGTCGCGCACCGCCGACGGGGCGGTCACGATCGACGGCCGCCTGGACCCGGTGGGCGGGGAGACGGTGCTGTCCGCGCTGGCGGCGCTGGCCGCCCCCGCCGGCGGCGCCGACCGCCGGCTGCCCGAGCAGCGCAACGCCGACGCGCTGGTCGCTCTGGCCGGTCGCGCACTGGACAGCGGTGACCTGCCCGAGGTGGGTGGGCAGCGCCCGCACGTCACCGTCGTGGTGGGCCTGGAGAACCTCAAGCGGGCCGACGGGGCGCCGCCGGCGGCGCTGGACCGCTTCGGCGCGGTCTCGGGTGAGGCGGCGCGGCGGCTGGCCTGTGATGCGGCGGTCACCCGGGTGGTCACCGCCGGGGCGTCTCAGGTGCTGGACGCCGGCCGGGCCACCCGCGTGGTGTCGGTCGCCCAGCGCCGTGCCCTGGCGGTGCGCGACGGCGGCTGTGTCGGCTGCCGCGCCCCGGTGGCCTGGTGCGACGCCCACCACGTGGTCCACTGGGCCGACGGCGGCGCCACCGACGTGGAGAATCTGGTCCTGCTCTGCTCCGGCTGCCACGGCGCCGTGCACGAGCGCGGCCGGCGGGTCAGCCGCGGCCCCGACGGGCGCTGGGCACTGCGACCACCCGGCTCGGACCTCGGGCGGGCGCCACCCCACCCCAGGTGACTCGCGGGGGCGGCAGCCGCCGAGCATGGCCGCATGGCGGCATGGCGGCAGTGACCGCCGGCGCCGGACCAACATCCGATCCCGGGACCGCGCTCAGGCGTGGGCGTGGGTGCGCCCGCGCAGGGCCGCCCAGGCCATCGCGGCCAGCACCCAGCCGCTCAGCCCGAGGCGGATCAACGGCCGCAGCAGTCGGCGCGGGCCGGAGGCGTAGCGGCGGGCGAAGAAGCGGTCCAGCGAGCGGGCGTGCTCGACCACCATGCGGAAGCGTCTCCGCGACACCGCCGTGCCGACGGCGTGGACGACCTCGGTCACCGGTGCGAACACCACCCGCCAGCCGGCCTGACGCAGCCGGTAGCACAGGTCGACGTCCTCGACGAACATGAAGTAGGCCGGGTCGAAGCCGCCGACGTCCTCGAACGCTTCCCGGCGCAGCGCCAGGCAGCAGCCCGACAGCCAGTCGACGTCGCGTTCGCTGGCGTGGTCCCAGTCGGTCAGCCGGTAGGCGCGGGTCCAGCGGTTGTCCGGCCGCCACAGACCCAGCAGCGCGTGACCGACCGCCTGGCCCAGTGACGGGAACGCCCGCGCCGACAGCTGCAGCCGCCCGTCCGGGAAGCGCACCAGCGGGCCGGCGGCGCCGACGTCGGGATGAGCGCCGAGGTAGCCGGCCAGCGCCAGCGGAGCGTCCGGCCGGAAGCGGGTGTCGGCGTTGGCAACGACGACCGCGGCGGTCCTGGTGGCCGCCACGCCGGCGTTGGCCGCCCGGCCGAAGCCGACGTTGGCCAGCCCGATGCGGCGCACCCGGGGGTAGGCTCGGGCGACCGCGTCGAGGCTGCCGTCGTCGGAACCTGAGTCCACCACCACGACCTCGCCCGCGCCGGCGCCCGCGTCGGCCAGCGAGCCCAGGCAGGCCAGCAGGTCGTCGCGGGTGTTGTGATTGTCGACGACGACCGCGACCGCGCCGAGCTCAGGGTTCACCGAGCTCGGCCAGCAGGCGGGTCAGCGACGACTCCCAGTGCGGCAGCGGCTCAAGCCCCAACATCCGGGCCATGCGGTTGTCCAGGACGCTGAAGGCCGGCCGGGGAGCGGGGGCAGCGAAGCTGGCGCTGTCGGTCGCCCGCAGGTCCACCTCGACGCCGGCCTGCTCGAAGGCGGCGCGAGCCAGCTCGAACCAGGTGCAGTGGCCCTGGTTGGTCAGGTGGTAGGTGCCGTAGCGCCCGCTGACCGCCAGCCGGCGGATCGCCGGCGCCAGGTCGAAGGTGAACGTCGGCGAGCCGGTCTGGTCGTCCACGACGCTGACCTGGCCCCGCTCGCGGGCCAGGCGCAGCATCGTCTTGACGAAGTTACCGCCGTGGGGCCCGTGCAACCAGCTGGTGCGCACGACGTAGTGGCGTGCCAGTGTCTGGCGGACCAGTTGCTCGCCGGCCTCCTTGCTGCGCCCGTACACCGACTGGGGGTTGGGAGGGTCGAACTCGGTGTAGGCGCGCTCGGCCAGGCCGTCGAAGACGTAGTCGGTCGACAGGTACACCATGGCGGCGTCGCCCAGGACGCAGGCGCGCGCCACCCACCAGGCGCCGGCCGCGTTGACCCGCCAGGCGGTGTCGGGGTCGGACTCGCAGGCATCGACCTTGGTGTAGGCGGCGGCGTGCACCACGAGGTCGGGGGCGTGGTCGCGGACCGCAGCCACGACGGCCGGCTCGTCGCTGACGTCGAGGTCCCCGTTGCCCAGCCCGACGCAGTCGGTGTCGGCGAAGGCGACCAGCAGGTCGCGCCCGAGCTGTCCGCCGGCGCCGGTGACGAGCACCTTCACGACGCTACAGCAGGCCCTGGCGTTGGCTGGCGCCGCGCTCCTTGAGCGGGCGCCACCACCACTCGTTGCCGTGGTACCAGCGGATGGTGGCGTCCAGTGCGGCGTCGAAGTCATGCTCGGGCTTCCAGCCCAACGCGCGCAGCTTGCCGGCGTCGACGGAGTAGCGCAGGTCGTGGCCGGGGCGGTCCGCGACGTGCTCGATCATGTCCTGGCCACGGCCGAAGCGTTCCAGGATCCGGTAGGTCAGCTCCCGGTTGCTCATCTCGTTGCCGGCCGCGACGTTGTAGACCTCGCCGGGCACCCCCTCGGTGAGCAGCAGCCACTGGGCCCGGCAGTTGTCCAGCACGTAGGTCCAGTCGCGCACGTTCTCCCCGGTGCCGTACAGCGGCACCTTAAGGCCGTCGATGAGGTTGGTGACGAACAGCGGGACGACCTTCTCGGGGTAGTGGTAAGGGCCGAAGTTGTTCGAGCTGCGACTGACGGTGATCGGGTAGCCGTAGGTCACCCCGTAGGCGCGGGCCAGCAGGTCGGCGGCGGCCTTCGACGCCGAGTACGGGGAGTTCGGCTCCAGCTTGTCGCCCTCGACGAAGCTGCCGGGCTGGGGGATCGACCCGTAGGTCTCGTCGGTGGAGACGTGCAGCAGACGCGGGATCTCCAGACTCATCGCCATGTTGAACAAGGTGTTCGCCCCCAGCACGTTAGCGACGACGAAGTCGTTGCTGGCGGTGATCGAACGGTCGACGTGGGTCTCGGCGGCGAAGTTCACGACCGCGTCGTGGCCGGGCAGGAACTCCCCCAGCAGCAGATAGTCGTTGAGGTCGCCCTGGATGAACCGGTAGCGTCGGTCGTCGGCGATGTCCCGCAGGTTCTCGAGGTGGCCCGCGTAGGTCAGCTTGTCGTAGTTGGTGACCGCCACGTCGGGCTGGGTTGCCAGCACGTGGTGGATGAAGTTCGAGCCGATGAACCCGGCCCCGCCGGTAACGAAGATGCGCATGCCCGTCAGCGTTCCACATCGGCCGCAGCCCGGCCACTCCGGCCGGCCACCACCTCGTCGGGAGCTCCGCCACGCGCGGGGCGGACCCGACGGTCAGCCGATTCCCGCTGGCCGAGCAGGTTGCTCGGATGCCTGCCCGAGCCGCCCGCCTGCCACGCAGACGACGGGCCATGACCGGCCGGCGTTGCTCGCCATCGTCTCCGCCGCCTACGGCTCCGCCAAAGCGGATACACGTACCGAGGTCCCCCGCTGGCGGTGCCGAACCAGAGCCGTGGCTACGGGCGCCTGGCCGGGTGGGGTGTGCTCACACCAGCCCCACCCGGCTGTGGTCGCCGAGCATGAGGCGGTAGGCGCGCGGCTTGCGGTCGCTGCGCCCCACCTCGACCTGCTTGCCGATCAGCGAGTCCTCCAGCCGCCGCAGGTCGCGGATCGTGGTCTGCTCCAGGACGATGGAGTGCTCGATCTCGCTGTCCTCGACGACGCAGGAGTGGTAGATGGAGGTGTAGGGACCGATGAACGTGTTCACGATGCGGGTGTTGCGACCGATGATGGCAGGTCCCCGCACGAAGCTGTTGACCAGCTGGGCGCCCCGCTCCACGACGACCCGCCCCTGCACCTCGCTGGCGGCATCCAGGGTGCCGTCGATGCGCGGCTCGTAGCCGTCCAGCACGATGCGGTTGGCCTCCAGCAGGTCGTAGAGCTTGCCGGTGTCCTTCCACCAGCCGCTGATGACCTGCGAGTGGACCTTGTCGCCCTCGTCGATGAGCCACTGGATCGCGTCGGTGATCTCCAGTTCACCGCGGGCGCTGGGCTTGATCGCCCGGGCCGCCTCCAGGATCCGCGACGAGAACAGGTACACGCCCACGAGCGCCAGGTCGCTGGTGGGCTGGGGGGGCTTCTCGACCAGCTTCCTGACGCTGCCGTCGGTGTCGAGCTCGGCGACACCGAAGCGCTCCGGGTCGCGCACCCGGGCCAGCAGGATCTGAGCCGACGGGCCCCTGGTCTCGAACTCGCGGACGAAGTCGGTGATGCCGCCCGCGACGAGGTTGTCGCCCAGGTACATGACGAAGTCGTCGTCGCCGAGATAGTCGGCCGCGGTCAGCACCGCGTGGGCCAGTCCCAGCGGGGCGACCTGGTGGACGTAGGTGACGGCGACGTCGAAGCGCGCGCCGTCCCCAACGTGCGCGCGGATCTCCTCACGGGTGTCGCCGACGATGATGGCCACGTCGCGGACGCCGGCGTCGCGGAGGGCCTCCAACCCGAACTCCAGGATCGGCTTGTTGCCCACCGGCACGAGCTGCTTGGCGCTGGTGTGGGTGATCGGCCGCAGCCGCGTGCCCGCGCCGCCCGCCAGCACCAGTGCCTTCACCGGGTGATCGCCTCCCCGGGCCTGCCGGCGCTGGCGCGCCCTCCGGTCCTCAGCCGGAGGTCTCGCCTCCGGGCGCTGGCGCGCCCTCCGGTCCTCAGCTTCAGCACGCCACGTCCGACGGCGTCGCACCCACGTACTGCTCCGCCGGATCGGCCTGGGCGGGCGGGGCCGCCGGTGCCGGCG
>DASZOD010000265.1:0-9402 GCA_035550935.1 Egibacteraceae bacterium
TGACGTGGGTGCGGGCGGTGGCGGGGCTGATCACGAGCCGCTCGGCGATCTCGTGGTTGCTCAGGCCTTCGGCGACGAGCGCGACGACCTCCTGTTCACGGTCGGTCAGGGTGAGCAGGTAGGGGTGTGGCTTGAGTGACCGGGGCGACCTGGAGACGAACTCCCGAACGAGCCGTCGGGTGACGGTTGGGGACAGCAGGGCGGCTCCGTCGGCGACCAGCCTGATGGTAGGTTCTGGATCCATCTCGACTGCGACGTGCTCGACGACGCCGTGATGCCAGCCGTCGACCACCGGCCATCCGACGGTCTGAGTCAGCAGGAACTCGGAGTGGTCTTGAGCGCATCCTGTGCAATTCGGGGTGCGATCGGGATCGACGTCGCCATCTACAACCCCACCCTCGATCCCGACCGCTCGATCGCCCGCGACTCGTCGAGTAGGGCAGCCCGGGAGGACTCCTGACGGCATCCTGCTCTGACTCGACGCCCGCATCCTCCGGCAGCGGGAATCTGGCCCAACGAATGCAGCCCGTGTCACACGCCTGCGGACGCTAAGGCGCCGGTGTCTGCGTGGAAGCGCAGCGCAGGTGTGAAGTCACGGCAGACGAGGTCCACGGGGCGAGGCGGGGCCGGCTCCGACGTCGTGGATCGCATGGCCTTGCCCACAACCACGGCGATGGCCAGGTCTTGCATCAGCCGCTCTGCGGTGCAGCGATGCTCTCACGGTGCAGCGGCGCCCAGAGCTTCCCTGCCCACTGCCCTAGACGCGGTAGAGGCCTCGTACAAGGCGCAGGCCTTCCCACTGCGACGTCAAGTGGCCAGGGGGATCGGCGAGCACACAGACGTGTCAGTTCCAGGGCGCACGGAGCAGATCCATCGGGAACGCCTGCACGCTGGCCGCGAGTAGCATCGGGGGGCATGCCGATCTGGAAGTTCCTCCATATCGCCGCCATGTTCGGGGCGGTGTCCGTCTTCGTGGGCCAGGGCCTGCTGTCGGCCGGGATCGCGGGCACCGGAGACGTCCGTGCCATCCGTCGCGCCCTCGCCGCGGAGGCCCGATTCCAGCCCGCGGGCGGCGTCCTGTTCGTCCTGGGCATTTTGTTCGGCTTCGTCACCGCCGTCACCGCAGGGTTCGACCTCACCGCCGCCTGGCTCCTGACCGCCTACGGGCTCGTCATCGTGGTGTTCGCCACCGGGATCGGCTACCACGGGCCCCGCGGGAGGAAGCTCGAGGCGCTCGCCAAGGCGAGCCCGGAGAATGAGCCGTCGGAGGCTCTTCGTTCCTTGATCGATGCGCCCAGCGCGCGTGTAGTTGCCGCGTTCGACAGCCTGCTGTGGCTGGCACTCATTTACGTGATGGTCGTCAAGCCATTTGCCTGAGGCATCTCGTGGAGAGATACGCAGGGAGGGACCTCTCTGTCGGTCCGGCGAAGGGGGGCTGGGCACATACGCGTTCGCTGTACCAATTGCATGGGCTCGATGAAGCCGGCCGGCGCGTCGCCGTGCCCCATCGCCTTCGCGATCCACTCGAAAGGATCGTCGCGGCAGGGGCGGTGGCTCCGACGCCCCACGGCCGGTCCGCCTCGGCCGCGCCCCCTTCCCCAGCCCAGCGTGCCGACGGCGATGTGGTCGCCCAGGCCACGCCTCGGTTCGAATATGAAAGCCTGGTGGAGGTGCCGGGAATCGAACCCGGGTCCAGCTGCCTCGGCTCCGGAAGCGCTACGAGCGTAGGTCCCGGTAGATTGTCGGGCCGCCGCGCCCCGAGACCCGACGGTTCGGCGGCCGTACGCCACTGGGATGTCCCCACCGGCTCGTGGCGACCGCCGGCGGGTCGAGCCTGGATGCGATGCCCGATCCCCCACCCCAGGCGGGCGAGGGCGGACAGGCGGCCTAGCTAGGCCGCCAGGGCCAAGTTGTCTTCGGCACCTATTGGTGTTTCCCGGACAGTTTCACGAGGTGACCGGGGTACTCGGCTCGCTCTTCCGGGACCGACCGGCACCTGTCGAAGCCAGTCACCCCCGAAACCTGCTCGGTTTGTTCATGGGACCAACCCCCACTATAACCGCCCGGTCACTGCGGGCATTCCCGGCGGGTCGGGGTCAGCGGCGCTGGCGGTCCCGCAGAGCGCGCTCGATCTGGCGCTCCGCGTCGCGCTTGGCGAGGTCGGCGCGCTTGTCGTGTCTGGCCTTGCCTGCGGCCAAGCCGAGCTGGACCTTGGCCAGGCCGTCGCGCCAGTACAGCCGCAGCGGCACGAGGGTGCGCCCCTGCTCCTGGGTGAAGCGCTCCAGCCGCTCGATCTCGGCCCTGTGCAGCAGCAGCTTGCGCTGGCGGGTCGGGTCGTGGTTGGCGCGGTTGCCGAACGCGTACTCGGGGATGTGGGCCTGTACCAGCCAGGCCTCGCCGCGGCGCACGATGCCGAAGGCCTCGGCGATGGAGCCCTTGCCGGCGCGCAGCGACTTCACCTCGGTCCCGGTCAGGACCAGTCCCGCCTCGACGGTCTCGGCGATGTCGTAGTCGAAGCGGGCGCGGCGGTTGACCGCGATGGTGTCCTGGCCCTTGGGCCTGGCCATGGCCGCCGCCTACCCGGGCACGCCTGCCAGCATCGACCGCAACGCGCGCTGGGCGGCCAGCAGCTGCGCGTCCGTGCCGCCGGCCGCCGAGGGGGCGACCGTCTCGTCGGGCACGACCCCTGCCTCCTCGATGGAGTCGCCCGACGGGGTGAAGTACTCGGCGGTGGTGAACTTCACGCCCGACCCGTCGACCAGCACCCGGACGGTCTGCACCGTGCCCTTGCCGAACGTCGCCGTGCCCACGACCACGCCCCGGCCGAGGTCCTGGATCGCGCCCGCCACGATCTCGCTGGCACTGGCCGACCCCTGGTCGACCAGCACCACCAGCGGCAGGTTCTCCAAGGCCTCGCCCGCGGCGCTGAAGGTCTCCCGCTGACCGGCGCGCTCCTCGACGCTGACGATCGGCCCGTCCTCGACGAAGACGCTGGCCACCCGCACCGCCTCGATGAGCAGCCCGCCCGGGTTGCCGCGCAGGTCCAAGACGATGCCCTGCGCGCCGTCGGCGATCAGGCGCTCGACCGCCGACCGAACGTCGGCGCCGGCCTCCTCGTCGAACAGCACCAGCCGGACGTAACCGGCGCCGTCGTCCAGCCGTCGGGTCTCCAGGTTGGGCACCTCGATGGTGGCGCGGCGCATGGTGACCTGCCGAGGCCCGGCCGTTCCGCCCTCCAGCGACAACGTGACCGGCGTGCCGTCAGGGCCCTTGACGAGTGGGACGACCGCCTCGATCGGCAGCCGGTGCACGTCCCGACCGTCGACGCCGACGATGCGCTCGCCGACCTGGACCCCGGCCGCGGCCGCCGGCGAGCCTTCCAGGACGTTGGCGACAGTGGGGCCCTCGGGGGCTTCCTGCAGGACCAGGCCGACGCCCGAGAAGCGGCCGTCGAGCTGGTCGTGGAAGGCGGCCAGCGCCGCGGGGTCGTAGTAGACGGCGTAGGGATCGTCGAGCGTGCCGAGCATCCCCTCGATGGCGCCGCGTACGAGTTCCGCGTCGCCGGGGACGTCGACGGCCTCTCGCTGCAGGCGCTGGTAGGCCTCCCTGATCGGCACCAGCTCCGACGGCAGCCCCGCGGCGCCCGGGGCGGCGCCGAGGGTGCCGAGGCGGTGGGAGGCGACCACCAGCCCGGCGACGAAGACCAGTAGGCACGCCACCGCAGTGGCGCGCGCCCGCCAATCCAGCGGCGATGCAGGCGACGTCATGACGGCAAGCCTGCCACGTCCGCCGACCGGGCGCCGTTGCCGGCGTTAGGCCAGCCGGACGGCGCGCGGCGTAGGCGCGTGGGGATCCGACTACACGGCCAGGAAGCGCCGCAGCGACACGAAGGAGGCGGCCGAGGCGATGCCCGCGCCGATCAGCACGAGGACGGGCAGGACGGCGAACACGTCACCCGAGCCGATGAAGGGGATGAACAGGATCTGGCGCTGCAGCTTCGAGATCAGCGTGGCCTCGGCCAGCAGCAGCAACCCTCCTGCGCACAGCGCCCCGGCGACGCCTGCGACGATGCCTTCGAGGATGAACGGCAGGCGGATGTACCAGTTGGTCGCGCCGACCAGCTTCATGATGCCGGTCTGCTCCCTGCGGGCGAACGCCGTGATCCGGATGGTGTTGGAGATCAACGCCGCCGCGGCGAACAGCTGCAGCAGCGCCACCGCCAGCGCGCCGTTGCGGAAGGCGTCCATGACGCGGAAGAACTTGTCGAGCACCTCGCGCTGGTCGCTGACCTCGTCGACGCCCGGGTAGCCAGCGTACTGGGACTGCACGATGGCGAACTGCTGGGGGTCGACCAGTTTGACCCGGAACGACGCCGGCAGGATCTCGGGCGTGACGCTAGCGGTCAGGTTGGGGTCGTTCTTGAAGATCTCCTGGAAGTGGGTGTAGGCGTCTTCCTTGGACTCGTAGAGGACGTCCTGGACCTGGGGGTTCTCGCGGAGGTCCTGCTCGAGCGAGGCCCGCTGGGACTCGGAGATCTCGTCCTGGAGGAAGATCGAGACCTCCACCTGGGCGTAGAACAGGTCACGCGTGAGGTTGACCTGACGCTGCACGAGCAGCCCGGCGCCCAGCAGGGCGAGGCTGACCGTCACGGTGACGATCGTGGCCAGGGTCATGAGCAGGTTGCGGCGCAGTCCCAGCACGACCTCGTTGGTCAGGTAGCGCCATCTAGGTCCCATAGCCGTACACCCCACGGGACTGGTCGCGCACCAGCGCCCCGTCCTGCAGCTCGATGACGCGCCGGCGCATCGAGTCGACGATGTGCTGGTCGTGCGTGGCCATGACCACGGTCGTGCCGGTCCGGTTGATGCGGCCCAGCAGCTTCATGATGCCCACGCTCGTCGTGGGGTCCAGGTTTCCCGTCGGCTCGTCGCACAGCAGGATGCGGGGGCGGTTGACGAAGGCCCGCGCCACCGACACCCGCTGCTGCTCCCCGCCCGACAGCTCGTGGGGATAGGCGTCGGTCTTGTGGCCCAGGCCCACCAGCTCCAGCACCTCCGGGACGGTGCGCTGGATCGTCTGGCGCGGCTTGCCGATGACCTCCAGAGCGAAGGCGACGTTCTCGAACACCGTCTTGGTCTCCAGCAGCTTGAAGTCCTGGAAGACGCACCCCAGCTCCCGGCGCAGGGCCGGGACCCTCCAGGACTTCATGCGGTTGAGACGCTTGCCGGCGACGTAGATCTCCCCCGCGTCGGGATCCTCGTCCTTGAGCACCAGCTTGATGAACGTGCTCTTGCCGGACCCTGACGGACCGACCAGGAACACGAACTCGCCCTTGGTGACCTCCAGGGAGACGTCGCGCAGCGCGACCACGGACTTCTTGTAGCTCTTGGTGACGTTCTCGAGTCGGATCACAGCGATAACCTCGCAACGGCCGCCAGGCGCGCAGCGCCCGCGCGAGGGCGGGCGGAAGCCGGACCGAGGGTAGCACCCGCCTCGGGGCCGGGCCAGGCAGGGGGTGTCCGGCCCCCGGTCCGGGCCGCTGGGAAGGCCCTACGCAGACCCGGCGCCATCCGCGGCCGGGCCTCGCTGGGCGCCGGCAGCCGCGGGTCCGGACCCGTCGGTACGCGCCTTCCAGCGCAGGTAGGCGGCCATGAAGTCGTCGAGCACGCCGTCGAGCACCGCCGCGGTGTCACCGGTCTCATGCCCGGTCCGATGGTCTTTGACCTTCTGGTAGGGGTGCAGGACGTACGAGCGGATCTGGCTGCCCCAGGCCACCTCCCGCTGCTCGCCGCGCAGCTGGTCGAGCTCGGTGACACGCCGCTCCCGCTGGAGCTCGGCCAGCTTCGCCTTCAGCAGGCTCAGAGCAGTCGCCTTGTTCTGCAGCTGGCTGCGCTCGTTCTGGCAGGCGACGACCAGGCCGGTGGGCAGGTGGGTGAGGCGCACGGCCGAGTCGGTCGTGTTGACCCCCTGGCCTCCAGGCCCCGACGAGCGGAACACGTCGACGCGCAGGTCGTCGTCTGGGATGGCGATGTCCTCCTCGACGTCGTCGAGGACCGGCACCACGTCAACGCTGGCGAAGGCGGTGTGGCGGCGGTTCTGGGCGTCGTAGGGGCTGATGCGCACCAGGCGGTGCACGCCCCGCTCGCTGTGGACCAGCCCGTAGGCCCGCGGACCGTGGATGGTGAAGGTGGCCGAGCGGATCCCGGCCTCCTCGCCTTCCTGCTCGTCGTGCAGGTCCACCTTGAAACCGCGACGCTCGGCCCAGCGCAGCAGCATGCGCAGCAGCATCTCGGCCCAGTCCTGGGAGTCGGTGCCGCCGGCGCCGGCGTGCACCGTCACGACCGCGTCGCGCGCGTCGTGCTCTCCCGACAGCAGCACCCGGGTCTCGAGCTCGGAAAGGGCCTTGCGCAGCCCCTCCAATCCCTGGCCGACCTCCTGTGCGGTCGCCTCGTCGTCCTCCTCGCGGGCCAGCTCGTTGAGGACGCCCAGGTCCTCCAGGCGCCCGACGAAGTCGTCGTGCACCCGCAGGTCGTCTTCGACAGCCGCCAGTTCCGCCATGACCCGCTGGGCGCGGGCGGGATCGTTCCACAGGTCTGCCGCGGCGGCTTGCCGCTGCAGCTCGGTCAGACGCCGGCGCTTGGCGTCCAGGTCAAAGGTACTCCTTTACCTCTGCCAGCTTCGCCTCGTAGTGGGCGAGAGCGGCACGGTGATCCGTGGCCACGGAACCTCCACCTCGTGCTCGGCCGACAGCGGCCATCGACGGACGTCTCCGACGATCCAGGCTAGCGTGGGGCTCGCTGCCCGCCGGCTCGTCGCCGCCCCGCGCGCATGGTCGGCCGGGACGCAGGGTAGTCCCTTCAGGACGGTCAGCACCGGTCGGGGCCATCGAGACGACTCCCGGTGCGCCTGACCACCGGGCCGACGAGCGAGACCAACGGAGCCAACGCCATGACCAAACCGCAGCAGCCCGAGCTCGAACGCAGCGGCCATACCCCCGTGGACCAGACCCGCCACGCCAAGGAGGTCGCCGACAGCGAGCCGTTGCCCGGCAGCGAGCCGGTACGGCCGGTGCCCGAGGACAACCGCCCCGGTCAGCGGTCCGAACACGACCAGGACAAGCCCGACCTGGAGCGCTTCCGCCAGCGCCTGCGCGGCGACGCGGACTGACCCTCACGTCCCGCTGAGCGGCTCCCCGGCGGACGTCGCAACCGGACGGCGGGTGCCTGCCTGCTCCGCCGGGCCCGCCCGGGGGTGGTGTACCGTTGACGGGTCGGAAGGAACGGGATGACGCCGCTCATCGACGCCACCGAGATGTACCTCCGTACCGTCTGGGAGCTGGAGGAGGAGGGGATCACGCCGATCCGCGCGCGCCTCGTGGAGCGGCTGGGTCTGTCGGCCCCGGCGGTCAGCGAGACGGTCGCGCGGCTGGAGCAGGACGGCCTGCTGCGGGTGGCCTCCGACCGCACGCTGGAGCTGACCGAGGCCGGCCGGCAGCTGGCCATCAGCGTCATGCGCAAGCACCGGCTCGCCGAGCGGCTCCTGACCGACGTCATCGGCCTGGAGTGGGAGCAGGTCCACAACGAGGCCTGCCGCTGGGAGCACGTCATCTCCGACGCCGTGGAGCGGCGCCTCGTGGCGCTGCTGGACGACCCCCGGACCTGCCCGCACGGCAACCCCATCCCCGACGTCTCCCACAGCGACCTCCCGGGCGGTCCCCCGGTGGGACTGGTCACCATGGCCGAGGCGGCCAAGCAGGGAGTCCGGGCCACGGTCCGGCGGATCTCCGAGAAGCTGCAGTCCGACGTCGACGGCATGCGCTTCCTGCGCCTGCACCACCTGCGGCCGGGGGCCAACGCCGAGTTCGGCGTGGACGCCGGCCAGGTCGTGGCCGCCGTCGCCGGGCCCCCGGTGCCCGTGCCCGAAGCCGTCGCCGAGCACGTCTACGTCGCCACCGCCTGAAGCCCCGAGCGCCGGTGCGGCGGCGGTGGGGGCGCGCTCGGCCCCACGCTCACCATCCGCCTGGCGCTCGAGGCCGCGCCTGGGACACTGGCCGAGCTCAGCGCCGCGATCGAGGCTGCCGGGGCCGTCATCGAGGCGCCCGACCCGGTCGCCGCCGCCGCAGGACGGGCAGCGCGCGACGCCACGGTGCGCGCCCGTGATCCCGGGCACGCCGAGCAGCTGCTGGCGCTGCTGGGCTCCCTCGAAGGGGTCGAGGTGCTGGGGGTATCCGACCCGGTGCTGGACCTGCACGCCGGCGGCAAGATCTCCATCGCCACCAAGGTGCGGGTGCTCACGGCCGTGGACCTGGCCCTGGTCTACACCCCTGGGGTGGCCCGGGCGTGCCTGGCGATCCACGAGCGTCCCGAGCAGCTCTACGAGCTGACCATCAAGCGCAACAGCGTGGCGGTCGTATCCGACGGCTCGGCAGTGCTGGGACTGGGCGACATCGGACCGGCGGCCGCGATGCCGGTCATGGAAGGCAAGGCGATGCTCTTCAAGGACTTCGCCGGCGTCGACGCCTACCCGATCTGCCTGGACGAGCGCGACCCGGACCGCCTCGTCGACATCATCGAGTCTTTCAGCGTGGGCTTTGGCGGCATCAACCTCGAGGACATCTCGGCGCCGCGCTGCTTCGAGGTCGAGGGCAAGCTGCGCCAGCGCCTGGACATCCCCGTCTTCCACGACGACCAGCACGGCACCGCGGTGGTGGTGCTCGCCGCCCTCTACAACGCCGTCAAGCTCGTGGGCAAGGCGGTCGGCCCCGACCTGCGGGTCGTCGTCCAGGGCATCGGTGCGGCCGGCATCGCGGTGACCAACCTGCTGCTGGCTGCGGGCGTCGTCGACGTCGTCGGCGTCGACCGCACCGGCATCGTCACCCCCCGCCGCAAGGGGGCGCGCGACCCGATCTTCCGGCGGGTCGGCAAGCAGACCAATCCCCGCGGACTGGAGGGCAGCAAGGAGGTGGCGCTGGCCGGCGCCGACGTCTTCATCGGCCTGTCGGCTGCCAACGCGCTCAGCATTCGCCAGCTGGACCTCATGGCCGACGACGCGATCGTGTTCGCCATGGCCAACCCCACCCCCGAGATCGACCCGGCCGTCGCCCGTCGGCGTGCCGCCGTGGTGGCGACCGGGCGCAGCGACGAGCCCAACCAGATCAACAACGTGCTGTGCTTTCCCGGACTGTTCCGCGGGCTGCTGGACGCTCGGGCCGGTGCGGTCGACGACGCCGTGAAGCTCGCCGCGGCTGCGGCCATCGCCGAGATCGTCGGGCCCGAGGAGCTCGGCGCCGACTACATCATCCCCTCGCCGTTCAACCGCGCGGTCGTGCCCGCCGTGGCCCAGGCGGTCGTCGACGCCGGCTGGGGGCTTAGCGCTGCCCACCGACGTCCACCGGCGGTGGCT
>DASZOD010000266.1:0-10988 GCA_035550935.1 Egibacteraceae bacterium
GACGAAGACGATGGTCTTGCGCACCTCCCCTTGCAGGCGCAGGAACTCGTCCTGCAGACGGGCCCGCACGATCGGGTCGACCGCGCCGAACGGCTCGTCCATGAGCAGGACCGGCGGGTCGACCGCCAGCGCCCGGGCCACGCCGACGCGCTGGCGCTGGCCACCCGACAGCTGGTGGGGATAGCGGTCGGCGACCTCGGCGGGCAGCCCGACGGTGTCGATGAGCTCGGCCGCGCGCTCGCGGATGCGGGCCTTGCCCCAACCGACCAGCTCGGGGACGGTGGCGACGTTCTCGGCGACCGTGCGGTGGGGGAACAGCCCGATGTGCTGGATGACGTAGCCGATGCCGCGCCGCAGCCGCGGCGGGCTGACGTCGGCCACGTCGCGCCCGCCGACGAGGACCCGCCCGCCGGTGGGCTCGATCATGCGGTTGACCATCCGCAGGGCGGTGGTCTTGCCGCAGCCCGACGGCCCGACGAGCACGACCACCTCACCCTCGGGGACGTACAGGTCCAAGGCGTCGACCGCGGTGGTCCCGTCGGGGAACCGCTTCGTGACCGTCTCGAAGGTGATCAACCCGCCCCCACACCGGCCTGGGTCCGCTGGTCAGGATACGCGAGGGGGCGCAGCCGACCTCCGGCGAGACGGTCGGCGGCGGCCGCAGCCCCGGCGGCGCGGTAGCGTCGTCGTGCAAGGCCCGACGATGCAGCCGGGAGACACGATGGGAAGGGCGCTGCGCGCCGGGGGCCGCCTGGCCGCACTGGGCGTCATGCTGGCGGCCGCCTACGTCGTGGTGACCTCCGCCCAGGTCTGGCGCTCGTCGCTGATCGACGAGGCCCGACCGTCCCAGGTCATCGTCGTGCTCGGCGCCGCACAGTACGACGGCAAGCCCTCGCCGGTGTTCCGCGCCCGGCTGGACCACGCCGCCGTTCTCTACCAGCGCGGTCTCGCGCCGCTCATCACCGTCACCGGGGGGCGTCAGCCCGGCGACCGGTTCACCGAGGCCACCGCGGCCGCCGGCTACCTGCACGGCCGCGGGGTGCCCGACAGCGCGATCCTGCGAGAGGTCTCCGGCGCCACGTCGTACGAGTCGCTCGCGGCTGCCGCACGGTTCCTGCGCCGCCAGTACGTCACCGACGTGCTGCTGGTCAGCGACCCGTTCCACTCCTACCGGATCGCCGCGATCGCCAGCGAGGTGGGGCTGCATCCTCACGTGTCGCCCGCGCCAAGCAGCCCTCTGGACCGACGGCAACGCCTGCGCCAGCTGGCCCGGGAGACCTTCGCGGTGTCGGCTGGGCGGCTGGTGGGCTACCGACGCCTGGCCCGGCTCGAGCCGTTGACCCCGTTGGCACACGGTTGAGCGCCGGCAGGCGCGAGGGCGGGCGGCGTCAGCTAGTGGGAAGCACCGCGGCCCCTCGCCTCGGCCCGCTAGGTCGTCCCCGGCGTCGCTGGACGGCGGGTGACCCGGTCGGCCCCCAATCGGCTTCGGCGAGGAGCGGCGGTGTCCGCCCCCATGGCTGGAAGTATGGGGATCGCGGGTCCGCCGATCATCATCAAAATTGACGATTCCCCGGTCGCGCTAGTCGACGTGCAGCACGGCCTTGCCGTTCACCCGCCGGTCCATCAGTGCCGCCAGCGCCTCCTCGGGCTGCTGCCAACTCACCTCCACGTCGATCTGGGGGTCGAGGGCGCCGCCGGCCATGAGCGACGCCAGCAGCCCGAGATCACCGCTGGCGGGTTCCCTTGCGATGTCGGCGAAGAGGAAGAAACCCTGCAGGCGGGCCCCGTACGCGCCGCGGTAGAAATCGCGTGCGCTCAAGGTCACCGGCTCACCCGACGAGTTGCCGTAACAGGCGACCATCCCGTGGGGGGTGACGCGGCGCACCGCGGCGGCGAGGGACGCTCCGCCCACCGACTCCAGGACGTGGTCCAAGCCGGGGCCCTCCTCCTCGAAGCCGACGACGACCTCGTCGGCACCGAGCGCCTCCAGCCCCTCTCCGCGCTCGGGGCGCCCGACCACGGCGGTGACGTGGGCGCCACCGCGGTGGGCGAGTTGGACGGCGAGGCGGCCCACTCCCCCAGCCCCCCCGGTGACCAGCACGCGCTTGCCCAGCAGCAGCCCGCCCAGGGCCAGGGTGCGGTAGGCGGTGAGGCCGGCGACCGGCAGGGTGGCGGCGGCGGCCAGGGCCAGCCCGTCGGGGATCTGGGCCAGGCTATCGGTGGGGACGGCGACGTGGCGCGCCCAACCGCCTGACTGGACCAGGCCCACCACCCGAGCGCCTGCCGGCGGCCCGCTGTCGTCCGCGGCCTGCTCGACCACCGTGCCGGCGACGTCCCATCCGGGCACGACCCCTTCGGGCTGGTCGCTCAGCCGGCGCACCTCACCGCGGTTGAGCGACACCGCGCGGACCTCGACGAGGGCCTCGCCCGGCCCGGGTTGAGGCTCGTCGACCTCCTGCAGGCCCAGCCCGCCGGGCTGGGAGGGAGCCACCGTCAGTGCAAGCATCTCGGGTCCTGTCGGTCGGTCGCCGGCCGCGTTCCCACGGCCGATGGATCGTGGCCTATGCCTACCACGTCCTCGGGACGCTGCGCACCCTGCGGTCGGCGCCAACAGCGGACGCCGTAGGATCCGCCTGCCCGGACGCAAGGAGACGGCACCGTGCGAGCGCTGGTGACAGGATGGTTCAGCTTCCTGCACGGCGAGGCGACCGCGGGCGACCTGCTGGCCAAGGACGTCGCCTGCCGCTGGTTGCGCTCGGCGGGGATGGAGTTCGACGTCGCTCTTTCTCCGGTCTTCGGCGCTGGCGTCGACGTGGAGCAGGCGGACCCGGCCGCCTACAGCCACCTGCTGTTCGTGTGCGGGCCGGCCAAAGGCGCGCAGGTCGACTGGCTGGTGCGTCGCTTCGCGCGCTGCCGGCTGGTGGGCCTCAACGTCTCGATCGTCGACGCAGCGCACGGCGGAGGGCCCTTCGACCTGCTGCTGGAGCGCGACAGCGACGCGGTTGCCCGGCCCGACCTCAGCATCGTCGCCGCCACCAGCCGGGTGCCGGTCGTCGGGGTGGTGCGGGCGCACCCCCAACCTGAGTACGGCGCGGGGCTGCACGACCAGGCGCACCGCGCGATCGATCGGCTGCTGGCGAGCCGTCCGCTGTCGATCGTCGAGTGCGACACCCGCGTGGACCCGCGCCAGCCAGGCCAGCGCAGCACCGCCGAGGTCGAGTCGCTGCTGGCCCGCCTGGACGTCGTGGTGACCACCAGGCTGCACGGCATGGTGTTGGCGCTGCGCAACGGCGTGCCGGCGGTGGCCGTCGACCCCATCGCCGGAGGGGCCAAGGTCCGCCGCCAAGCCGACGTCCTGGACTGGCCGGTGGCCTTCGTGGCCGACGCGTTGGACCCGCGCGCGCTGGGCGACGCGCTGGCGTTCTGCTTGACTCCGGAGGCGCGCCGGGAAGCCGACGCCTGCCGGCGGCGGGCCATCGCGCTGCTGGAGCGGCTGGAGCGAGACTTCCAGGCCCGACTCCGCCAGCGCGGGACGCCATCGGCACCCCGCCAGGGCTGACCAGCGACGGGGGTCCGGGACCCGGTCCGTGTGGCCGCTGCCGCCGAGGCGCTCGACAGCAGGTCCCGCTGACGCCCACCGGCGCCGTTCAGTCGGTTGATCGGGCGAGCCGACCGGGTTCTCCGTCGACCGTCACGGCCTGTCCGAAGGGCACGTGCAGGCGCGCGCCCGAGCGCAGCCGCAGCAGCACGCCGTCAGACTGGATGGAGGCGATCGTGCCCGTGATCCCGCCTGGCGCCCGCAGCCTGACTCCCACCGTCGCGACGACCGAGGGTTCCTTCGGCTGCCTGGCAGCGGCCAGGAGCTTCGCCTCCGGGGCGGTCGCGGGACCGGGCGGGCGCCCCTTCACGGGCATCGGTGCGGAAGGCGCCGCAGCGTCGGCGGGTTCCAGCATCTCCGCCAGGTACGGGGACGGGTGGTCGCGGTCGGCGAGCACCACGACCTCGTGGCGGGCCCGGGTGAGCGCGACGTGGAAGACCCGCCGCTCCTCTTCGCCGCCCGCGTCGGTCGTGGCCGACAGCCGGTGGGGCATCAGCCCCTCGTTGGCACCGAACAACAGCACGTGTGGCCACTCCAGGCCCTTGGTCGCGTGGACGGTGGCGAGCTGCACGCGACCTCTGGGGTCGTCGGTCGTCTCCTTGGACGTCAGTACGGCGCGCAGCCACGGCTCGAAGCCGGCGGGATCCGGCCGCAGCGGCGCCACCTGGATCAGGGCGGTGAGGTCGTCCAGGTGCGACGACGTCTGCTTGCTCGCCGTCGTGGACGTGTCCAGCTCGGCCAGCCCTTCCTCCAGCAGGTCGCGCACCGTGCGCAGCGCGGCCACCGTTCCGCCGTCGTGGGCCGCGGCGCGGACCTCGGAGAGGTCGTCCAGCCACCCGCGCAGCTCTCTTCCTTCCCAGACCTCCAGCCGGTCGTAGGCGTAACCGGTCAGCGCCCGGGGGCTCCACGCCGCCCGCGCGCCGAGAGCGCGCAGCGTCTCCCCGCGGATCTTGCGCGGTGAGCGCCGCGCCGCCTCGGCCACGTCGGTGCCGTCGAGGGCCTGCGGCCGGCCTGCGGCCAGCCGCAGCCAGGCCAGCGCGGCCCGCACGCCGGTGCGCTCGAGCATGTCCACCCCCACCTGGGAGGCCGTGGGGACGCCGGTGACGACCAGCGCGACCTGCACCGGCAGCAGCAGGGCGTGCACTCGCGCCAGCACCGCCACGTCCCGCGGCGCGACGTCCTCGTGCAGCAGCCGTACGACCTGCTCGACCGCGAGGCTGGCTAGCTTGTCGGCGTCCGCCTTGCAGATGACCAGGCCCTCGGCGCGCGCGTCGACGGCGGGACGGATCGTCTTGGGCACCCGTTCGCGGTTGCGGGCCAACAGCCTGGCGGCGGCCCGCACGACGTCGCTGGGGCAGCGGTAGTTGGTCTCCAGCGCGTAGGACGCGGCGTGGGGGAACCAGCGGTGGAACTGTACGAGGTGGGCGGGGCGGGCGTTGCGGTAGCTGTAGATGGTCTGGTCGTCGTCGCCGACGCCGTACACCTGCCAGGCGGGCGCGGCGAGCAGGCGCACGAGCAGCAGGAACGCGGGCGACAGGTCCTGGAACTCGTCCACGAGCAGCAGCCTGCAGCTGCGCTGGAACTGCGCGCGACGCCCCGGATCGGTCAGCAGGATCTCGACGGCGCTGTGGATCTGCTCGTCGTAGTCGATCAGGCCATGGTCCCGCAGCCACCGGCGCCAGGCCTCGAACACGCGCGGGAACTGCGGAGCGTCGGGGTGGGCCCTGGCGACGTCATCGGGCGCGACGAGTCCGACGCGCACCTGCTCGAGCCCTTCCAGGTACGGCGCCAGCACGTCGGTGTTCGGCTTCGGACGCACCGGGACGATGCGCCCGAGCGCCGCGCGCGCCGCCGGCTCGTCGACCAGGCGGATGTCGGGGCGTGCCTCCCGCACGATGCGGAAGCCCAGGGCGTGCAGGGTGAGGACCCGACCGCCGAGGGCGCCAACGCGCCGGCTCAACTCGACCTGCGCCCGCTTGTTGTAGGCGACGGCGGTCAGGTGGTCTGCATCGACGCCACGCTGGAGTGCGAGGTGGCGCAGACGCGCGGCGAGCACCCGGGTCTTGCCCGAGCCGGCCGGCGCGATCACCCTGGCGGGGCCGCTCGGGTGCGCGACCGCCGCGCGCTGGTCAGCGGCCAGCGGGTCGACGACGGGCCCGTCGGAGGTCACCGTCAGCCGTCGGTCCGCGACCGAGTCGGCGTGCACGACGGGCAGGGCCACGCCGCCGACCGGCCCGCGCGGCCCGCCGTCGATCCAGAAGTCCCCGACCCCCGCGGCGCGGGCGTCGCCCACAGCCGACGGCTCGGCGGCCGTGTCGCGCCAGGCGATGCGTGCGTGCCACCAGATCGGTTCGCCCCCGCGCAGGTCGTAGTTGTTGCTCCACACCAGGAACCGCAGTTGCTCCAAGGAGAAGGCGAACTGGCTGCCGAGCTGCCAGGGCGGTCGCGCGTCGCGCTCTTGTTCCTTCAGCACGTCCTGGTGCACCGCGAGTTCGACCACGACGGGACGTCGCGTCGCCCAGCGCCGTCGAAGCCGCGCCGCCGCGACGCCGGCGGCGGCAGGGTCGCCCACGACCTGCTCGTCGATGCGGATCCGGGAGGCGCCGGCGAACCGCGCCGGGGCCCGCTGGCCTTCCGCGACCACCGCGCCACGCCCCAACGCCGCCGGGCCAGGGAAGACGGTCACGACGCGCCGTCGCGGTTCACTGGCCGTAGATGACCTTGCGCCACTCGGTCCAGGTTCCCCACCATGTCCAACCATCCGAACGGCAAGGGGACCTCCTCGCCGCCTGCCTCCACGGTGACGACCTCGTCGTCCGCATCTTCAGGTGAGGTCGCAGCGGCCGCCGACAGGCCTGCCATGGGTGTTCGCAGTAGCCTACGATGATTGGGGCCCAAAACAGCCCAGCGCATGTCGACCGCCACACCTGCGTCCATGGCACCCGTCGGTCTGCGGGAGGGGAATCGTCATCCCGAGCTGGTCCCGGGTTCGCGCACGGCAAGTCGGCACTGCGCTGGGCCTTCTCGCCCTTGCCGCCAGCGCCGTCTACGGCGGTGACTTCTTCGGGGTGCGCACGCGGTTGTTGGGGTCTGCGCCGCCACCACCGAGGCCCCCGGCGGTCAGCCGGGTAGCTGGAGGCTCGACAGCGTTGCTGGCGACGCCAGAGGATACGAGGGTGCGCTCGAACCCCTGGTGGCAGGAAGTGGGTACCCTCCATGGCGTAGGCACGACGACGCGGGCTGTCGCGATCGACGGCGATGCGATCCAGTGGCGCGTGAAGTGGGGTTGTGAGTCGGGCAGGCTGGTCGTGGAGGTGTCCACCGACCGGCGCCCGCTGGTGGATGCGACCTGTCCCGGGACTGACATCGGCTACGCGACCGAGACAGGGCCCATCAGCCTCGAGATCAAGGGGGACGGGCCGTGGCAGCTTCAGATCGAGCAGCAGATCGACGTCCCGCTCGAAGAGCCGCCGCTGCCGGCCATGATCGCGCCCGGCACCGTGCGGGTCGCGACCGGTTCCTTCTACAACATCGACCAGGCCGGCAGAGGGGGTGTGACCATCTACCGCCTTGCCGACGACGGGTACGCCCTGCGCCTGGAGGACTTCTTCGTCACCCCCAACGTCGACTTGGAGATCCGGCTGAGCCCCCTGGCGGCGCCGCAGACCACAGAGGAGTTCCTCAGTGCACCCTCGGCGCTGGTGACCGTCCTCGACACGACGGCAGGCTCGATGAACTTCGCCGTGCCAGGACCAGTCGACCCGACCCAGTACCGCTCGGTGGTCGTCTGGTGCCCGCCGGTGCTGAGCGCGTATGCGGCGGCGAGCCTGGCGCCGCCGCAGTGACGTGGCGCGCGCGCCCGTAGCAGCGCCCGGCAGCGCGACGCTCACCGGGGCGCCGCGCCTGGTCCTCCGGGGGCGCGAGATCCCGGTGGTCCTGCCGCGCCGGCGCGACCCGCGTCTCCAGCTCGCCGCCGTCCTCATCACCGTGCAGGTCCTCGGGCAGACGGTCCTGGACTTCAAGCTGTCGATCGCCCAGATCCTGGTGTCCATCGGCGTGTGTGCCGTCGTCGAGATGACGGTGACGTTCCGGCGCGAGCAGATCCTGATGTGGCCGGCGAGCGCCATGCTCACCGGCAACAGCGTGGCCTTGATCCTCCGCGCCAGCGGCACCGAGCACGGCGACTGGTGGAGTCTGAACGGGATCCACTACTTCGTGCTCGCCGCGTTGCTCTCCCTCCTGTCCAAGTACCTGATCCGCCCGGGAGGACGCCACCTGTTCAACCCCTCGAACGTCGGCCTCGTGTGGACGCTGCTGGTGATCGGGCCGACCGGCGTCTTCCCCCAGTACCTGTGGTGGGGGCCGTTGGGCGTGCCCGTCGGCGTGACCGTGGCGGTGATCCTCGTCGGCGCGGTGTGGGTGCTGAGGCCGATGAAGATGATCCCGATGGCGCTGGCGTTCCTGCTGCCGTACGCGGCGCTGATCGGCGTCTTCGCGGCCAGCGGGCGCAGCTTCTACGCCATCTGGCACCCCGGTCCGGTCAGCGGGGCCTTCTACTGGGTGAACATCGTGCTGTCGCCGGAGGTGCTGATCTTCGTCTTCTTCATGATGTCTGACCCCCAGACGGCGCCCAAGACCCCGGTGGGGCGGATCATCTATGGCGTCGCGACGGCGCTGGTGGCGGCGGGCCTGATCTTCTTCCAACCCACCGAGTTCGGCGTGAAGCTGGGGATCCTGTCGAGCCTGACGGTGACGTGCGCGCTGGTGCCGATGATCGAGCGCGCGAGCCGGTGGCTGCAGCGACGGGGCCACCAGGGCGCGATCGTCCAGCCGTCCGATCCCCGCCCGCTGCCCCGACGGCTGGCCGAGGCCGCGCTCAAGCCGTCCGTCGTCGCCGCCGCCATCATCGCCGTGGCCGCTCCCGTCGACACCGCCGCGCTGGCCGACAACCACGAGCTCATCCTCATCGAACAAGGCCTGTCGACCCGGCCCAACCCCCAGTAGCGAGCCCCGCCTCACCCCACGGTGGGGTCGCATCGGGTGACTGCCGGAACGGGCTCAGGCCGGCGCGCTATCCGCCGAAGCGGTGTCCGCCCCGAGCTGCTCGGCCGTGATCTCCTCGAGCCGACGCTTGCAGGTCTCCACGCCCAAGATGGCGACGGCGACGGCCGCCAACCCCATGGGGATCGCTCCCAGCAGGGCAGTGGCCGCGATGCTCGGGGGCGCGACCGCGGCCGCGACCAAGGCGATCACCAGCACGCCCCCCGCCTTGCTCGCCCCCGCGGCAAGACCGGTGCCCCGCGACCGGATGCGCGTGGGGTAGACCTCGGAGCTGTACGCGGCCAGCACCGCCACCACCGAACTGATCCCCCAGATGGGCACCACCAGCAACACGTGCAGCAAGGCGCGATTGTCGGCCACGCCGTCACCGGCGACCACGAAACCCAGCAGCGCCGCAGCGGTGAGAGCGGCCAGCAGGATGATCGTCTTCTTGCTGCTCCAGATGCCGTACAGCCAGGCGACCAGGAAGTTCAGCGGGAACCCGATCAGCGCGGCATCGCGCAGCATGCGGTCGGCTCTGACCTCGGTGAAACCCAGCTTCTGCAGGTTGGAGGGGATCCACAACTGGAACCCGAACGACACCAGACCAACCCCCAGGCCCAACAGCACCACGACGGCGCTCACCCCCAGGAACGGCTGCTGCAGGAGCTGCAGGAAGCGGCTGCGAACCTGCTCCTCCAGCCCCAGGTCGGAGCCCTCGTCGTGCACCACCGCCGCTCCGTAGCGCTGCATCACCGCTCGGGCCTCGGTGTCGCGCCCCTGGGCCAGCAGGTAGCGAGGCGACTCGGGGATCCAGCGGTTGAGCAGGATGAGCGCCAGCCCGGTGGGGAAACCGACGAGCCACAGGATTCGCCAGCCGTAGTCGGGCACCAGCGCCGCCGACAGCCAGCTGGTGAGGATGTAGGCGCCGGCCACGTCGCCGCCGATGAGCACCATCAGCCAGCCCCGGTGGCGAGCAGGGATGGTCTCGGCCATGAGGGCGAAGGTGATCGGCAGCATCCCGCCCACGCCAAGCCCCATGAAAAAGCACATCGCCACGTTCAGGCTGAAGAGCGGCATCGAGCCGCAGATCGCGGTGGCGATGAACAGCACCCCCGCCAGCAGGATCGAGGCTCGCCGGCCGATGCGGTCCCCCAGCCAGCCCCACAGGAACGATCCGATCACCGTGCCGACGACCCCCGACAGCGGCAGCAGCGCCGCGGGGACATCCCCGGCCGGGTTGAGCGGAGACCTGAGCCCGTATTCCCTGGTCATGTCGGGGATGACGAACGCCAGCGTGGTCGGCTTCATCACGTCGATGGTGACCGCGCCCGCCATCACCAGCAGCAGGCCCGCGTGCGCGGGGCGGATCGGGGCGTCGTCGAGCGTCCGCACCCGCAGCCGGGCCACGTGGTCTGGGCTGACCGCTCCCGGCCGCGGGAGCAGACCGTAGCCGGTCGCGACGATGCCGACGAGCGTCAGCACCATGCCGGCGACCATCGGCGCGTCGATGGGCATGCCGCTGAGCCGGTAGCCCATTTCCCGCGCCTCCAGATACATCGGCAGGTGCAGCAGCACACCCACGCTGACCGCGACGATGCCCGCCCAGAAAGCCCCCGCATGGTGGTAGGTGATGCCGCCCGGCGCCGCGCCATTGCGGGTAGAAGCCAACCCGTTCCCTCCGCTGTCCTGCCCACCCGTCGCCACAGAGTATGGCCTGCTCCGAGCACCAAGCCGACGGGTAGCTGCGTCGGGCCGACGGGCGGCTCATAGGAGCGCAGACAAACGGGCCACTCCGCCCCCGAGCCTCTCGCACGCGAGCGGCGCACAGTGGACGACGCGGTGAACCGCCGCGGACAAAGGATCACATGGTCGACGAGGCGCTGGTCACCTCGGCGCTTGACCGACGTCCTGCCCTCGGGGACCGTGGACGTGCCCTCTTGCGCTTGCTCGGGCCTCGTGGGCGCTGGCCACCGCCAGTACCGCCGGAGTCGTCCGGACGGCGGCCCTTGGTCGCATAGCCTGAGAGATTCCCAGAAGGAGTCTGTGATGCTCGGCGATGGTTGGAAGCAGGCGGGCTGGACGGGCAACAGGTACGCCGGAGAGGCTGGCCATCATCGCTCCTTCGACGACTGGTTCCTCGACCACCATCCACCGCGACCGCAAGACCGGGTCGTGGACGCAGGCTGTGGGTCGGGGGAAATTCACTGCTCGGCTGGCTGCTCTCGTCTCGGAAGGCAGCGTGATCGGTGTCGAGCCGGATCCGTCGATGCTGGAGGCAGCCCGCCGGCATGAGGCGGAGAACCTGGAGTTCCGTCAAGCGCGGGTGCAGGACCTCGACCAGGCGTGT
>DASZOD010000267.1:0-5016 GCA_035550935.1 Egibacteraceae bacterium
GTCAGATCATCCGCCGCGGGCAGGTGCTGTTCACCGTGCGCGAGGCCGACATCGTCGAGGCGCTGGTGCACGAAGCCCACGAGCTGGCCGACGAGCTGCGCGCCCAGCGCGGCCAAGGCACCCCCACCGTCGTGGCCTGAGTCGCCACCATGCCTCCGCTGTCGCGCGCCGACGCTGAGCAGTTCATCGCCGAGCGCCACTGGGGCGTGCTCGTCACGCTGAAGAGCTCCGACGGCCGCCCACAGCTGTCCAACATCGGCTACGCGCTCGTGGACGGGCAGGTCCGCGTGTCGGTCACCGACGCCCGGGCCAAGACCGCCAACGTCCGCCACGACCCACGGGTCAGCCTGTACGTCACCAGCGACGACTTCTGGACCTACATCGTGGCCGAGGGCACCGCAGCACTCAGCCCGGTCGCGTCCGAGCCGGGTGACGACACCTGCCGGGCGCTGCTCGAGCTGTACGAGACGATCCGCGCCGAGCCGCACCCTGACCGCGACGAGTTCTTCGCCGCGATGGTCGACCAACGGCGCCTGCAGCTGTCTTTCGCCATCGACTACCTGTACCCGACCGGCTAGCCGGTCGCCGAAGGCAGGCGGCGCGGCCGCTGCCTGCGGGAGTCGCGCCGTCCCTCCCCCAGCCGCATCCCCGAATGCATCGGTTGCAGCATCCGCGACACATACGTCGCCAGTGCTTCACCGGCGTGCGGCCACGGTCCCGGGCGCCAGGGAGGGTCGCCGGCCAGGAGGGCGACCGCGCGGCGGTCGCCGGCGGGTGGGGATCGACTAAGGTTGCCGGCAGGTGCAACTCGCGAGGAGCGGCAGGTGATGCAGGGCGAGCAAAGGCGCCAGCCCCGGCCCACCGGCAGGGGGCTGCTGGGCGACCTGTGGCCGGCGCTGGCCATCGCAGCGTTGATCTTCGTGCTGTCGTCGCTGCCGCTGCGGGCTCCGCAAGCCGCTCCGGGTTGGTCAGACACGGCCGCACACATGACGCTGTTCGGCGCCCTGTGCGTAGCGCTGCGGTGGGCGTGGCTGCGCCGGCGGTGGGCTCTGGCGGCGCTGGGCCCGGTCGCGCTGACCGTGTGCTACGGCGTGCTCGACGAGGCGCATCAGGCATTCGTGCCTGGCCGGTCGCCGGACTGGCGCGACGTCGCGGCGGACGGCGTGGGCGCGCTCGTGGCGCTCTTGCTGACTGTCCGGACCGGACGGATGGGTGCCGGCGGGGCGCGCCGCAAGGCGCCGGGTCGCTTCCCGGCCTGAACGACCCGTGCCTGCCATCCGCCGGCTGGCCGTGGCCCTGGGGTTGTTCGCCATCGTCATCGTCGGGGGGACCGCAGGCTACATGGTGCTGGGGGGCGCCCGCCTGCTCGACGCGCTGTACATGACGGTTATCTCGGTGTCGACGGTCGGCTTCGGCGAGGTCATCCCGCTGGACGACGCCGGGCGCATACTGACCATGGCGGTCGTCGTGCTGGGCCTGGGCAGCGTGACCTTCGCCGCTTTGACGATCATCGACTTCCTCGTGGAAGGCCACCTGCAGGCAGTCATCGAAAGGCGCCGCATGGACCGGCAGCTACAGGCACTGGAAGACCACACCATCGTGTGCGGTTTCGGCCGGGTGGGCCGCCAGACCATCGAGGCGCTCACAGCAGAGGGCCGCCCGGTGGTGGTCGTCGATAGCGATCCTGCCCGGCTGCACCTTGCGGCGCAGCGGGGTCTGCCCTACGTCGAGGGCGACGCCAGTCATGAGGACCAGCTGCGCGGGGCGGGCATCGAGCGGGCCCGGGCACTGGTGGCGTGCACCGCCGACGACGCCGAGAACGTGCTCATCTCGCTGACGGCAAAGGGGCTGAACCCCCGGGTGCTCATCATCGCCCGGGTCAAGGCCGAGGAGAACGCAGCGAAGGCCCGCCAGGCCGGAGCCGACCGGGTCATCACCCCGACCGCCATCGGCGGGCGGCGGATCGCGGCGCTGGTGGCGCGCCCCTACGTCGTCGACTTCCTCGACGTCGTGACCCACGGCACCGACGTCGACGTCGTCCTCGAGGAGGTGGCGGTGATGGCCGACTCGCCGCTGGCCGGCCTGACACTGCGCGAGGCCTCGCTGCGGGAGCGCTACGGCGCCAACGTCCTGGCCATCCGCCACGGCAGCGACGGCGGGACCAACACCCACCCCACGCCCGAGGATGCCTTGCACGTCGGCGACGTGCTCGTGCTCATCGGCCGGCGAGAGGAGCTCGACCGGCTCCTGGTCGACGCGCGTGCGACCGAAACGCCAGGCTGACGCCACCGGCGCCGCATCGGCTGGGGCGGGCCCGTTGCCGCCACGGCGCCGCGGTGCTACGGTCCGCAGATAGGCCGGCCGGGCCGGGAGGTCCCGCACGTCCTGTCCTCCGTCGCTGGGCCGGGAGCCTGTGAAGGTCACCTCGTCCGGCGGTGGCTCCGAGCCAGGCCAGCAGGAACCGAACCGGACCAAAGGCGAGTGGGCGGCCACGCCCACTTTTTGTTGCGCGAAGACGCCGCGCCCGGGCCGGGACGGTCCAGCCTGAGGAGGTGAGGGGCGGTGAGCGAGGCGACCGGGTGGGTCCGTGCGCTCGCCGAACCGCTGGCGGCCGCGGCCGGGCTCGACCTCGTCGACGTGCGAGTGCGCGGTTCGCGGGGGCGGCGTCTGGTGCGGGTCGTGGTCGATCGCAAAGGCGGCGTGGACCTGGCGACCTGCCAGCGGCTGTCGCGCCAGTTGTCGGCCCGCATGGACGAGGACGATCCCATCGAGGGTCGCTACGCGCTGGAGGTGACCTCGCCGGGCACCGACTATCCGCTTCGTGACCGCCGCGCCTTCGACCGGGTGCATGGCCGGGAGGTGCTCGTTCACCGCAGCGACGCAGACGGCCTCGTGGTGCAGGTCGGCGGGAGGGTGACCGCCGCCGAGACGGACGCCGTCGTGCTCGACGTCGGCGGCACGGCCGTCCGCGTGCCCTACGCGGAGATCGTCAAGGCGACCCAGCGCCTGCCCTGGTAGGCAGGCGAGAGCGGCGAGGAGCTGAAGAGTCGATGAGGATCGAGATCGAGGCGCTGCGCAGTATCGAACGCGAGAAGGGCATCGCGTTCGAGACGGTGATCGAGGCGCTCGAGGGCGCGCTCGCCAGCGCCTACAAGCGGTCGACCGCCGACGCGGAGGAAGCTCGGGTGGTGATCGACCGCCAGACGGGGGAGGTGGTGGTGTACGCCCAGCAGCTCGACGACGACGGCAGGGTCGTGGCCGAGTGGGTCGACACGCCGCACGACTTCGGTCGCATCGTCGCCCAGACTGCCAAGCAGGTGCTCATGCAGCGCCTGCGTGAAGCCGAGCGGGAGCTGACCTACGGCGAGTACTCCGGCAAGGAGGGCGACCTCGTCACCGGCACGGTGCAGATCCATGACAACCGGGTGGTCGTCCTGGACCTGGGCAACGCCGAGGCCGTGCTGCCCCACGCAGAGCAGGCTCCCGGTGAGCGCTACGAGCACGGCATGCGCCTGCGCGCCTACATCGTGGAGGTCCGTCGCTCGCTCAAGGGTCCCCAGATCATCTGCAGCCGCAGCCATCCCAATCTCGTCCGGGAGCTGTTCCACCTGGAGGTGCCCGAGATCGCCGAGGGGCTGGTGGTGATCCGCGCGATCGCACGCGAGGCTGGGCATCGCACGAAGATCGCCGTGGAGTCCCTTGAGCCGTCGATCGACCCGGTCGGGGCGTGTGTGGGGACTCGGGGCAGCCGGGTCCGCGCGATCGTCGAGGAGCTCAACCAGGAGAAGATCGACATCGTGACCTGGGCCGACGAGCCGGCGCAGCTGGTGGCGAACGCCCTGTCGCCGGCCAAGGTCCAGGCCGTCTACCTGTATCCCGAAGACGACACCGCGCTGGTGGTGGTGCCCGACTACCAGCTGTCGCTGGCGATCGGGCGGGAAGGTCAGAACGCCCGCTTGGCGGCGCGCCTGACGGGCTGGCGCATCGACATCAAAAGCGAGACCCAGTTCGCCGACGAGCAAGCCGCGTTCGAGGCTGCCTACGAACGCGGCGAGGTCGACGAGTACGGCAACCCCCTGACCGGCCCGGGCAGCGTGGACCCGGCCGGGGTGGGCCAGGCCGCCGAGACTCCCGGAGAGCCCCAGGAGGGATAAGCTGGAATCAGAGCCTGTTCGGATGTGCCTGAGCTGTCGCCGGCGAGCGCCGAAGTCGGCGCTGATGCGCCTGGCGCTGGTAGGCCGCACGGTGGTGGTGGATCCGCCGGCCACCCTGCCCGGTCGCGGAGCGTACCTGTGTTCCCGGCCGGCATGCTGGGAGGTCGCGTCGCGCCGGGACGGTGCCCGGATCGCCCGCGCCCTGCGGCGCAGGTTCGGACAGGTGCAGATGGATGTCGACCCCTTGCGTGCCGGCCGGCGCTGGCACCGGGAGGCGGTGTCGCCGCCGCGTGGGGCACTATAGACAACGGGCTGCGGCCGACGCCGCCGGGGAGAGGACTGCGTGAGCAAGGTTCGGATCTACGAGCTGGCCAAGGAAACCGGGCTTCCGAACAAGGAAGTCATCCGGCGCTTGGGCGAACTTGGCGTGGATGCGAAGTCGCACTCGTCGACGGTGGAAGACAGCGATGCGGAGCGCTTCCGCGACAGCCTCGGCCGCCAGCGTGAGGCGCGCCGCCGAAGGCTGGAAGAGACGCAGCGGCGCGAGATGGACGAGTACGACCTCGATACTTTGAAGACGCCTCCGGCCGAGGCGAAAGCGCGCCGTATCCTGCCTCCCCACCTGCGTGGAACGCGCGAATCGGCGCGACCGGCGGCGGCCCGCGTCGACCTCGGCGACGGCCGGGCAGAGGTCGGCGCTCCCGACCTGGCCGAGTCGGCCCGCCGCTTCCGTCCTGCCACCACCCCATTCCGTCCCGGCGGGGAGCCCGGCGGCGTCAGCGTCGGAGGCGAGGAGAGGGCCGTCGGTCCGCCTGCGCCGCCGCCCGCCGCGCCGCCGGCCACCGGTACGCAGCCCCCTGAC
>DASZOD010000268.1:0-10860 GCA_035550935.1 Egibacteraceae bacterium
CCCGCGACGCGGTGAAGAAGCTCACCGACGACCACGACCCCGTCGCCCGCCGACAACGCTGAGCAAGGGAGCCCATGCCATGAGCGCCGAGGGGCCGGTGAGGTCCATGCGGTCTTTGACTAGGTGGCGGCAGGCACCTTCGATGACGCCGGTGGCGATGGGCCAGCCTGCGGCGAGCGCCGTGGGGTAGTGCAGGTAGGGCGCCTTGTTAGTCAGGTAAGCGGCGGCGAGGTCGGCGTATAGGCGTCGGGATGCATCGAGGCGGTCGCGGGTGGCGCGGCGGCGGATGCCGGCGGCGACCTGGCGGGCGCGGCCTTGCAGCACGGCGACGGCTCGGTCGGCCACCCAGGTCTCGGCGGCGGGGTCGGCTTCATCGTAGAACGACCAGGCTGCACGCCATACGTCACCGCAATTCCGTGCCAGAGCACTAAGCTGCGGTACTTGCGCATCACGTCGGAGGAGAGGGATTGGGCCGAGTTGAGTGGCGCGACACAGAACTACTCGACGCGGTCGGGGCATCCGAGCCCGCTGAGATTCTAGTCCTCACAGGCAATGTGAAATGGTTGGCGTGGCAAGCCGTGCGGCGCCTGCAGAACTCTGGGTACAAGGTGGCGTCGAACATGTCGCCGGAGCCCGCGGGCCGCTCAAAGTTCAATCAAGTGCTTAGCTGGCGGGGTCTTGGCGAATCGATCGCGTCGATGAGCGGCGTCGTCGCCGTGGTCGCCGCCATCGATCCCGCCAAGGTGCCCCTGGCGGTTGCGCGGGCAACCACCACCGCCCCAGCTGCGGGGACCATCGAGCCCACGGTCCGCCCGCTCAGCAGATGCCCAGCAGGAACGGGTAGGGGTTGATGGCCCCACCGCCGCCGGGATGCAGCTCGAAGTGCAGGTGGGGGGTGCCACGCGCGTTGCCGGTGTCGCCGTTGGTGGCGATCTGGCTGCCGGCTCCTACCCGCGCCCCGTCCGGCACGGTGTAGCCCTGCAGGTGGAGGTACCAGTAGTCGTTGCCGTCGGCGCCGTCGAAGATCAGCCAGTAGCCGGCGCTGGAACCGTAGCTGCGGCGGTCCACCACCCCGTCGGTAACCGCGTAGATCGGCGCGCCGTAGGGCGCCAGGATGTCCGTGCCGCGGTGGCGCCGTCCGCCGGAGCGGGGGTCACCCCAGGTGTCGGTGAACGAGCGCGGTTGACCGACCGGGCAGGCGTAGGCCCCGGTCGGGCGCACCCGGCTGCTGCGGGGAGCGTGGGGCGCGCTGAGGGCCGCCTCAGCCTGCCGGGTGGGGCGCCTGGCTAGAGCCGCCGCCCGGACCCGCGCCTGCTGCTCGAGCCGGCGTTGCCGAGCCTCCTGCTCGAGCCGGCGTTCCAGGGCCGCAGCCTCCTCGAGATCGCCCTGCAGCCTGAATGAGACCCGCCGCTGGGCGGCCAGCGCGGCGTCGAGCTCCGCCTGCCGAGTCTCGAACCGCTCGTGGAACGCGGCCGCCTGGTCCCGCTTGGCGCTCGCAACCTCGGAGGCCGCCTTGTCGTCGCGTACCAGGCCGACCACCACGATCGCGCGCTCCAGAGCGTCCGCGGGTTCGCGCGTGGAGATCAACGCCAGCATCGGATCGACGTTGCCACGCATGTACAGCAGCCGCACGCGCTCGGAGACCCGCTGCTCCGCGGCGTCGATCTCCGCTCGCAGATGCTGCAGTTGCCTGGCCACGGCGTCGCGCTTCGCGGCCAGGTCGGCGACCCGGGCTTCGGTCGTCGCCAACCGCTCGGCGGCTTCATCGAGCTCTCGCTGCAGGGCGGCGCGGTGTGCCCGCACCGAGGCCAGGTCCCCGGCGGAGGCAGGTGACGTGGCCAGGAACGCCCCGGCCGTCAGGAACGCAGCCAAGCGCCATCGGCGTCGCGCGGTCACCCTGCCCCTGGTCGACAAACGTGAGGTTGGCCGCAACCCCACGGCCGGCCACTTCGACGAGCGCCGCGTCGCCTCCTCCGGGCCGCCCTGGCCGTCCGTCGGCCGGCCGACTAGATTCGCCGGCAGGTCATGTTGGCGCCCTGGAAGGAACGATGCCCACGCTCAGGGAGTTGATCGACCGTCCCGCCATCTCGGTGGAGGAGCACGAACCCCTCGCCCGGGCGGCCAAGCGCATGTACGACCAGCGGGTGGACTCGGTCGTCATTCTGCACCCTGACGGCGGTCTGGCCGGCATCTTCACCGAACGCGATCTCCTGCGCGCCTGCGCAGCCGGCGTGGACACGCACGCCTCCACCGTGGGGCACTGGATGACCGAGGAGCCGGTCACTGCCCCCGCCGACACCGACGCGGCCGCGGCGCTGCAGATCCTGCTCGACGCGGACTTCCGGCACCTGCCGGTGCTGGGGGAAGGCGGCGTCGTGGGCGTGGTGTCGCTGCGCGCCCTGAGCCGCGCGGTGCAAGCTGAGCGAGCGAGCTAACCCCGCCCCGCCGCTCAGGCCGTGGCCCGCCGAGAGCTCTCGGCGGCGGCCACCCGCTCCAGCTCGGTCTTGGGCGCGACCAGCCAGAAGTCGTCGGCCATCCGTGCCCAGTCGGCCAAGAGCTCGGCGGCACGCCGCGACCCGGTCAAGGTGGCGTGCCGCTGGACCAGCTCACTGAGCCGATCCAGATGGAAGCCGTCGGGGCGGCGCGCTTCGACCAGCTGGCGGTTGACCTTGGCCAGGACCTCCGAGCTCGGGTCGTACACGAAGGCCTGGCCACCGCTCATGCCGGCACCGAGGTTGTTGCCGGTCGGGCCGAGGATCACCACCACGCCGTTGGTCATGTACTCGCAGGCGTGGTCACCGGTCCCCTCCACCACCGCGGTCGCCCCCGGAGTTGCGTACCGCGAAGCGCTCACCCGCACGGCCCGCCACGAACAGCTCCCCGCCGGTGGCGCCGTACAGCCCGGTGTTGCCCACGAGAACCGGGTCGCCGACGTCGTCCGCGGGCGGGCGGATCACGATGCACCCCCCGCCCATGCCCTTGCCGACGTAGTCGTTGGCCTCACCCGTCAGGACGAGCTCCACACCGGCGGATAGGAAGGCACCGAACGACTGGCCGGCCTCTCCGTGAAAGCGGAGCCGGGCGGTGCCCGGCGGCGGCTGCCGGCCGAACTCCAGGCCGATGGCGCCGCCCAGTCGCGCACCGACGGTCCGGTCGGCGTTGCGCACGTCGTAGACGTACTCGACCACCCCGCCGAGGAACACCGTCTCCAGCGCGTCTTCGAACACGCGGTCGCCGAGCGCGCTGCGGGGCCGCTGCAGCGGCAGGTGCCCGGTGAACCGACGCGGCTCGTCGCCGACGTCGGCCAGCAGCGGCGCCGGGTCGAGTCGGGTGGCGCGGCCGGCCAGCCGCTGCGGCCGCAGCAGGGCGACCCGGCCGATGGCCTCCTCCAGGGAGCGCAGGCCCAGTCCTTGCAGGCCGCGGCGTACCTCCTCTGCCACGAACAGGAGGTAGGCCGCCACCATCTCCGGGCGGCCTTCGAAGCGGTCGCGGAGGTCCCGCCGCTGGGTCGCCACCCCCACCGGGCAGGTGTTGCGGTGGCAGGTGCGCACCAGGATGCAGCCTTCGGCCAAGAGGGCCGCGGTCCCGAAGGAGTACTCGTCGGCGCCCAGCAGGGCAGCCACGAGCACGTCACGGCCGCTCTTCAACCCGCCGTCGACCCGTATCCGCACCCGCCCCCGCAAGCCGTTGAGGCGCAGCGCCTGTTGGGTCTCGGCCAGGCCAAGCTCCCAGGGCATGCCGGCGTGCTGGATCGAGGACAGCGGCGACGCCCCGGTCCCCCCGTCATAACCGGAGATCTGCACCACATCGGCCAGCGCCTTGGCCACACCGGCAGCGATCGTCCCCACTCCGGCTTCGGCGACCAGCTTCACCGACACCTTTGCCTCGGGGTTGACCTGCTTGAGGTCGTAGATCAGCTGGGCCAGGTCCTCGATCGAGTAGATGTCGTGGTGGGGCGGCGGGCTGATCAGGGTGACCCCGGGGGTGGTGTGCCGCAGGCGGGCGATCTCGTCGCTGACCTTGTGGCCCGGGATCTGGCCGCCCTCGCCGGGCTTGGAACCCTGGGCCATCTTGATCTGCAGCTCGTCGGCGTAGGCGCAGTACTCGGCCGTCACCCCGAAGCGGCCCGAAGCCACCTGCTTGATGCGGCAGTTTCGGTCCACGGCGCTGCCGCGGGTGCGGTAGCGGCCGGGTCCTCGCCGCCCTCCCCCGAGTTGGCGGCACCGCCGATGAGGTTCATCGCGACGGCCAGCGTCTCGTGTGCCTCGGCCGACAGCGCGCCGTGGGACATGGCTCCGGTCGAGAAGCGTGCGGTGATGGCACTGCACGGTTCGACCTCTTCCAGCGGGACCGGCTCCACGTCGTCGCGGAAGGTGACCAGGTCCCGCGGAGCCAGCCAGGGGCGCCGCTCCACGAGCTCGGCGAACCGCTGGTAATGCTCGAAGCGGCCCTCACGGGTCGCCTTGAGCAGGAGGTGGGCGGCGCGCTCCGCCAGCGTGGGCCGGTAGGCGTCGCCGTCGGCGGAGAACGGCTCGGTGGCGGGTTTCTTGCCGAGGCCGAGCGCGTCGTGTAGAGCGGCCACCACGTCGGGGTTGACGTCGTGGTACTCGCCGCCTCGCTTGAACTTGATGATGCCCGGGCTGGGCAATGCCTTGTCGTCGGCCACCACCCCCCGGAAGGCGGCCGCGTGCTGGGCGAGCACGTCCTCGGCCAGGTCGGCGAACGTGACCCCGCCGAGCTGGCTGACCGTGCCGGTCAGGCAGAGGTCGACCACGTCCCTGCCGAGCCCCACCGCCTCGAAGATCTGGACGCTGCGGTAGGAATCGACGGTCGAGATCCCCATCTTCGACATGATCTTCAGCACGCCGTCCTCGAGGGCGGTGCGGTAGCGCTCCTGCGCGTCGCTGCCGGACACGTCGTCGCCGCGCAGCAGCCCCTCGTCTGCGAGGTGGGCGAACATCTCGAACGCCAGGCGGGGCACGATCGCGTCGGCGCCGTAGCCCAGGAGGCACGCCATGTCGTGGGTTTCGCGGGCCTCGTCCGTCTCGGCGACGATGGAGGCCCGGGTGCGTAGCCCCTCCCGCAGCAGCCGCTGATGGACCGCGCCGACCGCCAGCGGGATGGGGACGCGGACGCGTTGCTCGTCGCTGCCCACGTCGCTGACGACGAGGATTCCCGCGCCGCCAGAGACGGCCGTGACCGCCTCGTCGCCGAGCCGGTGCAGCGCGGGCTCAAGCCCCCGCGGCCCGTCGGCGACCGGGAACGTCGCGTCGACCGCCTGCACCGGCCAGGGGATGTCGCGATCGAGCACGATTCGGCGTAGCCCGTCCGGGTAGAGCATGAACGAGCCCAGCTCCACGAGCCGGGCGGCTTCGGCACGCTCGCTCAGGATCGGCTGGCGGGGACCGAGCAGGGTGCGGAGGCTCATCACCTCGTGCTCACGCAGGTGGTCGATAGGGGGGTTCGTCACCTGCGCGAAGCGCTGCTTGAGATAGTGGGCGACCGGGCGATGGAACTGGGCCACGGGTGGCATCGGGGTGTCGTCACCCATCGAGGAGGTGGGTTCCTTGCCCTCGGTGGCCATCGGCCGCAGGATCGAGGTCAGCTCCTCCTTCGTGTAGCCGTAGGCGACCTGGCGCCGCGCGACGTCGTCACCGACCGTGTCGACCGGTCGGCTGGCCGGAGCGGGACGCAGCTCGCGGGACAGCCACTCGCCGTAGGGAGCGCGGCCGGCCAGCAGCTGCTTGATCTCCGTGTCCTCCTGCAGGCCGCCTTCATCGGGGTCCACACACACCATCTGGCCGGGGCCCAACCGCTCGCGGCGGCCGCCCCGTGCCCTTCGGTGCGGACCGCGCCGACCTCGGAGCAGGCGATGACGTAGCCGTCCTCGCAGACGAGGTAGCGCAGCGGTCGCAGCCCGTTGCGGTCGAGGGCGGCGCCCACGCGTCGGCCGTCGGTGAAGATCAGACCGGCGGGCCCGTCCCACGGCTCCACGAGGCAGGAGTGGTAGCGGTAGAAGTCGCGCACATCCGGGTCGATGGCCCGCTGGCCCTCCCACACCGCCGGCACGAGCATCGCCTGGGCGTGGCGGACGTCGCGCCCGCCGCGGGTCAGGAGCTCGAGCGCGTTGTCGAGCTTGGCTGAGTCGGACTGGTCCTCCTCGATCACCGGCCGGACGAGGTCGGCGTCGGTCCAGTCGGCGCCGAGATCGCTCTCGCGGGCCCGCATGAGGTTGACGTTGCCCTCGATGGTGTTGATCTCGCCGTTGTGGCACAGCATCCGGAACGGCTGCGCCCGCTCCCATGAACGACCGATCGCGATCGTCGCCAACCGCCTGCCGGTGACGAAGTCCGACGGGGAGTGGCAACCCAGCACCGGGGGGCTGGTCACCGCCCTGAGCCCGGTCATGGCCCGCCGGGAAGGGGCGTGGCTGGGCTGGGACGACGGCCACGACGACGTGCCGGAACGTGTCGAGGGCCTCGACATCAAGCTCCTCCCCTTGTCGCTCACGGAGGCACAGGTCGAGGGCTACTACTACGGCTTCGCCAACCGCACCATCTGGCCGCTGTTCCACGACCTGGTCGAGGAACCGGTGTTCAACCGCGACTGGTGGAAGATTCACCAGGAGGTCAACGAGGCGTTCGCCGAGGCGTCGACCCGCTTCGATTTCGGGGCGCGGGTTCCGTTGCTGTGGGTGCACGACTACCACCTCATGGTGCTGCCCCGCCTGCTACGCAAGAGCCACCCTGACAGCCCGATCGCGCACTTCCTGCACACCCCGTTCCCGCCACCCGAGCTGTTCGCCCGGCTACCGTGGCGCGACGAGATCCTCGACGGGCTCCTCGGTGCCGACGTCGTGTCCTTCCACACCGACCGCTACCGCGACAACTTCATCCGATCCGTCGAGTGGATCCACCCCGTGCCGGTCACCATCGAGGGACGCACGATCGTGCTGCCCGACGGGCGGCGGGTGCACACCGCGGCTCATCCCATCTCCATCGACGCCGAGGAGTTCGCTCGCCTTGCCCGCAGCGCGGAGGTGGAGGAGGAGCTGGCCGCGCTGCGGGAGCAGTTCTCCGGCCGCACCGTGATCCTCGGCGTGGACCGCCTCGACTACACGAAGGGCATCCAGGAGCGGCTGAAGGCGTTCGAGCTGCTGCTCGAGCGTCGCAGCGACCTGCGGTGCAAGCTCGCTCTCGTGCAGATCGCCGTGCCCAGCCGCGAGGGAGTCCAGGAGTACCAGGAGCTGCGCGACGACGTCGAGCGGGAGGTCGGTCGTATCAACGGGCGGTTCACCGAACCGGGGAAGGATGTCCCGGTCCACTACCTGCACCGGGGGGTGCCGCGACCGCGTCTGGTCGCCTACTACCGCATCGCCGACGTCGCCGCCGTCACCCCGCTGAAGGACGGGATGAACCTCATCGCCAAGGAGTTCGCGGTCACCCAGCATGCCGGCGACGACTGCGGGAAGCTGCTGCTGAGCGAGTTCACCGGCTCGATGCTGGAACTGGCTGAAGCGGTCCCGTGCAACCCCTTCGACGTGGAGGGACTCTCGCACAGCATCGAGCAGGCGCTCGAGCTCGACGAAGAGGACTGCCGCCAGCGGCTGGAACGCATGGCCACCACCGTGTACAACAACGACGTGCACAACTGGGTGGACCGTGAACTCGCGGAGGTGGAGGCGGCGGTCGGGAGCCGCCGGTGACCGGCCGCACCTTCGAAGTCGTCGACGACCTCGACGCCGTGGTCGCGCACGTCGGGGACCTTCGACGCCGGCTGCTGGTGCTCGACTTCGACGGCACGATGAGCCGCATCGTCGAGGACTCTGACGCGGCCACGCTGGTTGCTGGGGCGCGTGACGCGATCGCGGCGTTGCTCGACACCCCGCTGGCCGTGGCCGTGCTGAGTGGCCGTCCGCTGGAGGACCTCGCCGACCGGGTCGGGGACCTGCCGGTCATGCTGGTCGGAGGCCACGGCGCCGAGGCTCGTGGCGCGGACGGCACCCACACCGGGCTGGTCGACCTGGAGTCGCTGCAGGACACGCTCGACGCAGCCGCCACCAAGGTGGACGAGCTGATCGGCGACCGTGGTGGATGGCAGATCGAACGCAAGCCGCACTCGATCGCCGTGCACTACCGGCGCGCCGATCCGGGTACGGTCGACGACCTCCTACCACGCATCGAGGAGGTCCTGAACTCACACGTGGACGACCCGCCGGGCTGGAACCTGCTCGACGGCAAGTCGATCGTCGAGCTCCGACCAGAGGTGGTCAACAAGGGGGCGGCGATCCGCTGGCTGACGCTCCGACACCGCGGTCGGCTGCCGCTGGTCGTCGGCGACGACGTCACCGACGAGGAGGCATTCGAGGCCGCGACCGAGCTGGGCGGGGTCGGCGTGCTGGTGGAGGCGAACCCGCGCCGCACCGCCGCGCGCTGGCGGCTACAGGACCCCGACCGGGTGGTGACGTTACTGCGCTCCCTGCCCGAGTCGCGCCGCTACCTCGAGCTCGACGCGGTGGAGCCGCCGATCGAGGAACACGGCCTGATCAGCGACAGCCGCACCGCCGCCCTGGTGGCGCCCGACGGCTCTGTCGACTGGTTCTGCGTACCCCGCTTCGATTCGCCGAGCGTGTTCGCTGCCATCCTCGACCAGCTCCGCGGCGGCCGCTGGCGGATACGCCCCATGAGCGAGGACCTGGACGTTCAGCGCACCTACCTCGGCGAATCCAACGTGCTCGTCACCCGCTTCACGCGCGGCGGCGACGTCGTCATGAGCCTGACCGACTTCCTGGTCCACTCCCGGGTCGACGCCTTCGATGCCACCCAGACCGGCCACACCCTCCTGCGCCGGGTCGAAGCCTTCGCGCCGGTCGAGATGGAGCTGGAGTTCCAGCCGCGGTTCGACTACGGGCGGGCCACCACCCGCCTCGCCGAGAGCGACGGTCACCTGCGGGCGACGGCGGGGACGGAACACCTCGAGCTGCAGGCCGATGGCGTCCGCTTCCAGATCACCCCCCACGACGACGGCAACGGTGACGTCGCTCGAGCCCGGCTGCGGCTGGAGGCTGGTGACCACCGCTGGTTCGTGCTGAGCACCCGGGGAGCTGAGCGGGGCCTGCACGGCCACCTGAAGCCACCGGAGCTGCTCGACCTCACCCTGCGCACCTGGGGGCGGTGGACCCGGCAGATCGAGTTTCAGGGGCCGTGGCGGGATGCGGTCGTGCGCAGCGCCCTGGTGCTCAAGGCTCTGGTCTACAAACCCACCGGAGCGCTCGTCGCCGCCCCGACCACTAGCCTGCCGGAGACCATCGGCGGGGAACGGAACTGGGACTACCGCTACGCCTGGGTCCGCGACTCCGCCTACGTGCTCGAGTGCTTCCTCAGGGTGGGCTGCGCCCGGGAGGCGAACACCTTCATCCGCTGGCTGTCGGAGCTCGCCGACCGTATCGGCGGGGCACCGGATCTGCGGCCGCTGTACCGCATCACCGGGGAGGAGGACCTGTCCGAATTCGAGTTCACCCACCTGGCCGGCTATCGCGGTTCCCTCCCGGTGCGGGTCGGCAACGGCGCCGCCGACCAGCGCCAGCTCGACATCTACGCCGCGGCCATGCAGCTCAGCTACCTGACCGTGCAGCTAGGTGACGAGGTCCCTGCCGCCCGCTGGCAGCCGGTGATCGAGCGGATGGTCGGGACCGTGCGCGAGCGGTGGCACGAACCGGACAGCGGGGTGTGGGAGATCCGCGGCCCCCCCCGCCACCACACCTTCAGCCGGTTTCAGTGCTGGCTGGCCGTCGACCGGGCCATCCGAATCGGCCAGGACCTGGGCCTGCCCGCCCCGTACGACGAATGGCGGAGCCTGTGCGGCGAGATCGTCGCCGACGTGCTGGAGCACGGCTACGACCACGAGCTGGGCGCCTTCGTGCAGTCCTACGGCTCGAAGGAGCTTGACGCGTCGCTGCTGCTGTTGCCGCTGCGCGGGTTCATGTCGCCCACCGACCACCGGATCCGTAGCACGGTGGAGGCGATCCGCAGCGAGCTCGAGGTGGCCGACGGCCTCCTGCTCCGCTACCGCAGCGACGACGGCTTGCGCGCGCGGGAGGGAACGTTCCTGCTGTGCTCGTTCTGGCTGATCGAGCTGCTGGCCCGCATGGGCGACGTCGAGGAGGCGGAGCGCCTGTTCGACCGGCTCATGGGTATGGCCGGCCCGCTCGGGCTGTTCGCCGAGGAGATCGACCCGTTCACCCATCGCCACCTGGGCAACTTCCCGCAGGGGTTCACGCACATGGGGCTGATCACGGCAGCGATCGCGCTCGCGGACGCTCGCCGACTCAGCGGCCGTCCGAGTGTCCCGACCCGCACCCGCGTGGCGGTCTGAACGGTCCCAGCGCCCCCGCTTCCGGCGGTGCTCGGGTGCCGGCGACGGATCATCGCCGCCGTCTACTCCCCCACCACCAGCAGGCGTTGGCACTGCGGGCAGACTCCCAGCGCCCCACCCTCACGCAGCTCGCTGACCTCGAGCGGGGTCAACTCCATGCGGCAGCCCGTGCAGATGCCGTGCTCGAGCGCTCCGACGCCGACGCCGCCATGCCGCTGCTTCGACGTCTCGTAGCGGACCAGCAGCTGCTCGGACAGGCGCTCGCGTTGGGTTTCGCGCAGGCCCTTCGTCTCAGCCAGCTCGGCGAGCACCTCGCTCGCAGCCTCGTCTCGGGCCACGGCGAGCCGCTCCTGCTCGCTGGCCAGCTCCTGGCCGCGCCGCTCGAGGGTTGCGAGCGTCTCGGCCAGCTGCTCCCGCCGCTCCATGAGCTGCAGCAGCTCGTCCTCCAGCGTGGCGATGCGCCGGGCGACGTGGTCCACGTCGGCG
>DASZOD010000269.1:0-2771 GCA_035550935.1 Egibacteraceae bacterium
GCTCCTCACCGCGGGGGGCGGTCGGGGCCGGCCTGCGCCCGCTGAGCCGAGCCACGACGCGTCAGCTAGGCCTCCTCGTCGACGGCGACGAGCAGCAGACCGCCGAGCAGCCCGACGTTCTTGGCGAACTGGATCTGCTGGAGCCGCCGGCTCTGCTCGTCCTGCACGCGCCAGAAGGCGTGGCCGCCCACGGTCGTCGGCACCAGTAGCGCCGCCAGGGCGGCGGCGGCGGCCCGCGGGAACAGACCCAGCGCCATGGCCGCGCCCGCGGCCGCCATCGCCGCACCGTTGAGGCGGGTGGCCAGCTCCGGCCGGGGAAGACCCAGATCCGCGGCCTTCTGGACCCTGGGTCCAGGGTTGCGCGCGACCTGCGGCCCCGAGTACACGAAGACGGCCGACAGTGCTGCCCGAGCGCCGGCCTTGACCAGTCGCTTGCCCGTCACGATCAACTCCTCATCTCTTGCCAGCGACGCTCCAGGCCACCGACGGGGCTGTCAGGCCCCGCACCCGGCTAGACCCTGACCAGCGGCGCGTAGGCCAGCAGCAGACGCTTGGTGCCGTACTCGTCGAAGCGCACCAGCGCCTCACGGTTGCCGGTGACGCCGCCCAGCTCGAGGACGCGCCCGGGCCCGAAGCTCGGATGGCGGATGCGGTCGCCGACGGCGAAGTCGTCGGCCTCCAGGCGGTCGGCCGCCCGGCGGCTCGGCCCGCCCTGGTCGGAGCGGTCGTCGACGAGCCCGCGGGGCACCTCCCTGAGGAAGCGCGACGGCGGGTTGGCGTGGGTGCCCCCGAACAGCGTCCGGCTCCAGGCACTGGTCAGGTACAGCCGCTGCTCGGCGCGGGTCATCGCCACGTAGCACAGCCGGCGTTCCTCCTCCAGCTCGTCTGGGTTGCCCAGGCTGCGGTGGTGCGGGAACACCGCGTCCTCCATCCCGACGATGAACACGACCGGGAACTCCAGGCCCTTGGCGTTGTGCATCGTCATCAGGGTCAGCCGGGCGGCGTCGTCGGTGAGGTCGTCGGCCTCGCTGACCAGCGCGACCCGCTCGAGGAACTCGGCCAGGGTCGCGTCGGGCTGCAGCTGGGCGAAGTCCTCGGCGACTCCGGCCAGCTCGCGGACGTTCTCGACGCGCCCCAGCGCCTCGACGGTGCGCTCGGCCTCCAGCTCGGCCAGGTACCCGGTCCGTTCCCACACCAGCTCGACGGTCCGGCGCAGGCCGAGCTGCTCCTCGACGACGGTGGTGCGCAGGCCGTCGACGAGCCGGACGAAGTCCAGGACCGCGCCGGTGGCCCGCGACCCCAGCTGGTGGCTCTCCTCGGCCCGCCGGCAGGCTTGCATGAACGTGCAGCGCTCGCGCCCGGCGAACAGGTCCAGCCCCTGCTCGGTCTTCGCCCCGATGCCGCGGCGGGGCACGTTCAGCACCCGTTTGGCGCTGACGTCGTCGGCGGGGTTGACCAGCAGCCACAGGTAGGCCAACAGGTCCTTGATCTCACGGCGCTCGTAGAAACGCGTGCCGCCCACGACCTGGTAGGGCATGCCCAGGCGGATGAGCACCTCCTCCAACACCCGCGACTGCGCGTTGGTGCGGTAGAACAGCGCGCAGTCGCCGGGCCGGTAGCCGTGCGCGTCGCACAGCCGATCGACCTCCTCGGCCACGAACGCGGCCTCGTCCTGCTCGTTGTCCGCGGTGTAGCGGGTGACCTGCAGGCCCGCGCCGACGTCGGTCCACAGGTCCTTGGGCAGACGCCGCACGTTGTGGGCGATCACCGCGTTGGCCGCGTCCAGGATGGTCTGGGTGGACCGGTAGTTGCGGTCCAAGGTGATGCGCGTCGCGTCGGGGAAGTCGCGCTCGAAGTCGAGGATGTTGCGGATGTCCGCGCCCCGGAAGCCGTAGATCGACTGGTCGGAGTCGCCGACGACCGTCAGGTTGCGATGTTCCAGCGCCAGCAGCTTGACCAGTTCGTACTGCGCGCGGTTGGTGTCCTGCCACTCGTCGACCAGGACGTGCGCGAAGCGCTCGCGGTAGTGCTCCAGGACGTCGTCGTACAGCTGGAACAGCTCGACGGTCTTGACCAGCAGGTCGTCGAAGTCGAACGCGCTGGCGCGGTGCAGGCGCTCCTGGTAGCGCCGGTAGACCTCGGCGACCTGCTGCTCGTACCAACGTTCCGCGCGCAGGGCGTAGGTGTCGAAGTCGACGAGCTCGTTCTTGGCCGCCGAGATCGCGTGTGCCACCCCGCGCGGCGTCACCCGCTTGGGGTCGATGTCCAGGTCCTTGATGCACATCCCCACCAGACGGGCGGCGTCGGCGGCGTCGTAGATCGTGAACGCCTTGTCATAGCCCAGGCGCGTCGCCTCGGCGCGCAGCAGCCGGGCGCAGGCGGCGTGGAACGTCGCCACCCACATGCCGCCCCAACGCCGGGTGCGCAGCGTGCCGTCGGCGTCGCGGGTGATGCCCACCAGTCCCTCACCCACCAGCGCGCCGACCCGCGCCTTCATCTCGTCGGCGGCCTTGTTCGTGAACGTGATCGCCAGGATGGAGTAGGGATGGACGCCGCGCTCGTGGACGAGCCAGGCGACCCGGTGGGTGAGCACCCGGGTCTTGCCCGAGCCTGCGCCGGCGACCACCAGCAGCGGCCCACCGCGATGGGTCACGGCGGCCTGCTGGTCGGGGTTGAGTCCCTCAAGCAGCGGCGACGGGGCCGCCGGGGGAACGTCCAGATCGGCCAAACCCATTCCACCCTCCGGCGGCGCCTGCGGCGCCGCCCTCTAC
>DASZOD010000270.1:0-1930 GCA_035550935.1 Egibacteraceae bacterium
GCGCGGGGCCGCGGGTCTGGTAGCGAAGCGGTCAGGCCTGGTCGCGGATGAGCTCCAGGATCTGGTTCTGGACGTTCTGGCTGATGGCGACGGTGCCGCCGACGATGATCGCGGTGTCGATCTCCTCGCGGTTGGTGTTCAGGAACGCCTCCGTGGCCGGGCTGGCGGTGATGCTGTCGGGGTGCGCCAGCACGAGCACGCCGCGCAGCCTGTGGGCCGCCACGCCGGCCACCAGCGCGTCGGGGAAGTTCAGCCCCGACGCCACCAGCGTCGGCTCGACGTCGGCGCCCTGGCGGCGGGTCTCCTCGACGATCGCCACCGCGGTGCCGTAACGGTCAGAGCCGGCCAGACGGACGGTGTCGTAGCCGTCGGCGCGTAGCTCGCCTTCGGGCCCGGGGCGCACCGCCTCGGGACCGCCGGCGATCCACACCCGGTCGCCGGCCAGGACGTCGCGCAGCACCTGCCTGCTGACGTCGGGCAAGGTGCTGGGGGCGCTGAGGATGATCGGCGCCCGCCCATAGGTGGCCAGGTTGCTGCCGGTCAGCGCGTCGGGGAAGATGTCGCCGCGGGCCACCAGGGCCTGCTGGACCTCACCGCCCAGGCGCACCACCTCCTCGGCGATCAGCGCCGCCGTGTGGTAGCGGGTCCCGCCGGCCAGGCGGATGACCTGGTAGCCGCTGGCGACCAGCTCGTCCTCGACGGCCTGCGACAGCGCCAGTCGGCCGCCCGACAGGTAGACGGTCTCAACTCCCAGGCGAGCCAGCTCGTCGCGGACCCGCGGGTCGAGCTGACCTGGCGGGTTCAGCAGAATCGGCCCGTCGACCTCGACCGCCAGGGTCGAGGAGGCCAACGCGTCGGGGAACTCGTCGGAGCGTGCCAGCACCGCGACGGTGGCGGACTCGAACACGTCCTCGACGAGATCCACGCCGGTGTCGACCCGGTCGTCGCCGTCGACCCGCGGGACCCGGTCCTCGGGGACGGTGACCCCCGCGGTCGGGCCGGTGCGGGCGGTGCCGCAGGTGGTGCGTGCCTCCGCGTCGTCGTAGTAGGTGCCCTCCGGCAGGTCGAAGGGCAGGAACACCGTGATCGTGGCGTTGAACGTCCCGCCCGGCGACAGGGTCACGCCCTCGGGGATGCGGAAGCGCAGCACGTTGCCGCTGACGGCCGGTTCGATGCCGGCCAGGTCACCGCCGGACTCGACGAACCTGAACCCGGGCGGCAGCCGGTCGATGATCTCGAACACCGTGCAGGACTCTTCCGAGCGGTTCGTGACGGTGATGTCGTAGGTGACGTCCTCGCCGGGCACCGCCTGGGTGGGCGTGGCGCCCTTGGTGATGAGGATCGGGTTTTCCTCCGCGCCGGGAGGCGGGCCGAGGTCGCCGGCGGCGCACACCACGGCGCTGTGGGCCTCGGCGACGATGACCTCGGCGTTGACCAGTCCGGTGACCGGATCCAGGGTGAAGACGTGCAGCATCCGGGTCGTCCAGCCGTTGCCGTCGACGTCGGGCAGCACCTCGAACACCCGGATGTCGGCAACGCCGGGGATGACGATGCGCACCGTGTTGGGCTCGGGCAGCACCGGGATGGTGGTCTCGCCGATGGTGAGGTTGACGACCTGCGAGCCGGCGGCGGCGCGCGCCGCGGCCTCCTCGGGGCTGTCGGCGGGGGCTTCGCAGTTGGTGGTCGCCACCGCCTTGAGGGCGTCGGCGGTGATGAAGCCTTCCAGCAGGCTGGCCGCGGCGGTCTCGGCCGTCGCGGTGGCGGTCTCCAGAGCGAGGTCGCCCCCGGCGGTGACCGTCACCGCCCGCACGTAGTCGACCAGCGACCCCTCCGGACCGGGCACCGGCCCGACCTGGGCGACGAACTCGGTGACGTCGTCGGACTGGGGAGGCATGTAGGTGGACACGAACGGCGTGGGGCCGACCTGGAC
>DASZOD010000271.1:0-3169 GCA_035550935.1 Egibacteraceae bacterium
GGCGGCGGGCGGCCGCCACCACCAGGTTGGCCGGGACGTAGTGGCGGCGGTAGTAGCGGTGGACCTGGTCGCGGCTCATCGCGGTGATCGACGCGGCGCTGCCCAACACCTCCCGCCCCAGCGGGTGACCGTCGAAGACAGCCTCGCTGAACACGCTGTGGACCAGGTCGTCGGGGGTATCCAGATGCATCCGGATCTCTTCCAGCACGACGTCGCGTTCGGCGTCGACGTCGGCGCGGCGGATGAGCGCCGAGGTGATCATGTCGCCGAGCACGTCCACCGCCAGCGGCAGGTCGCGGCCCAGGCAGCGGGCGTGGAAGCAGGTGTACTCCTTCGAGGTGAACGCGTTGAGGTCGCCGCCGACCGCGTCGATGGCCTCGGCGATGTCCAGCGCGCTGCGCCGCATGGTGCCCTTGAACAGCAGGTGCTCGAGGAAGTGGCTGGCGCCGACCGCCGACCGGCGCTCGTCGCGGGATCCGATGCCGAGCCAGAAGCCGATCGACACCGACCGCACCCCCGGGAGAGCCTCGGTGACCACCCGCACCCCGGACGGCAGGGTCGTCAGCGCCATCCCGCCCGCGGCGGTGGTTGGGGGTGCGCTCACGAACGGCGCCGCCGCCGCCGGCGGCGCAGCTGGTCGTCGGCGTCGTCGCCGGCATCGTCGCCGGCCGCGGTGCCGACCTCGGCGTCGGAGCGAGGCCGGGCGCGCTCCCGGGGCTGGCCGCGTTCGCGGTCGCGGGGCCCTCCGCCGGTGCGCTCCCGGCTCGGGGGACGGTCTAGGTCGCCGGCGGGCGCCTCGCCGACCCCAGCCCCAGGGGCAGCCTCGAGCGGCCCTGCCCCGCCCGGGCCCTCGACCAGGCCCAGGGAGAACTTCCGGCCGTCCTTGACCTGCTGGACCTCGACCCACATCTTGTCGCCGACCTGCACCGCCTCGTCGGCGTGGGACAGGCGCCGGTCGCCGCCGAGCTTGGAGATGTGCAGCAGGCCGTCGTTGCCCGGCGTCAGCGACACGAAGGCGCCGAACTCGGCGGTCTTGACCACCGTGCCGTAGTAGCGCTCGCCCTCCTTGGGCACCACCGGGTTGGCGATCGCCCGCACCCGCTGCAGGGCCAGTTCGGCCTTGTCCGAGTCCGGCGAGTAGATCTTGACCACCCCCCGGCCGTCGATGTCGTCGATGTCGATGTCGGCCCCGGTCTCGTCGGTGATCTCGCGGATGATCTTGCCCTTGGGGCCGATCACCTCGCCGATCTTGTCGCCCGGGATGTACTCGACGATGACCCGCGGCGCGTTGGGGTTGAGCGTTGGCCGTGGCGCCGGCAGGCAGTCGGTGATGTTGCGCAGAACCTCGGCGCGGGCGTCACGGGCCTGCCCCAGCGCGTCGGCGAGGACCGCCGCGGGGATGCCCGACAGCTTCGTGTCCAGCTGCAGGGCGGTGACGAACCGGTCGGTGCCGGCGACCTTGAAGTCCATGTCGCCGAACGCGTCCTCGGCGCCCTGGATGTCGGTGAGCGTGGTGAACCTGCCGTCCTCGGCGATCAGACCCATGGCGATACCCGCCACCGGGGTGAGGATCGGCACGCCGGCGTCCATGAGCGCCAGCGTGGACGCACACACGCTGGCCATGGACGTGGAGCCGTTGGAGGACAGGACCTCGCTGACCAGCCGCAGGGCGTAGGGGAAGTCGTCGGAGGCGGGGACGACCGGTCGCAGGGCCCGTTCAGCGAGCGCCCCGTGACCGATCTCGCGGCGCTTGGGCCCGCGCATGAAGCCAGTCTCGCCGGTGGAGAACGGCGGGAAGTTGTAGTGGTGGATGTAGCGCTTCTCCTCTACCGGCTCGAGCGTGTCCAGTCGCTGGGCCTCGCGCAGCATGCCCAGCGTCAGGACGGTCAGGACTTGGGTCTCACCTCGCTGGAACAGCCCGGAGCCGTGCGCCAGGGGCAGGACGCCGACGTCGGACGACAACGACCGGATGTCCTTGGGGCCGCGGCCGTCGATGCGCACCCCGTCGTTGACGACTCGGCGACGGATCAGCCGCTTCTCCAGCGACCGGAACGCGTTGCGCGCCTGACGTTCGAGCTCCTCGTCGGTGACCTCGACGTCACCGGCCTCGGCGAACGCCGCGTCGATGGCGGCCTCACGCAACGTGCCGGTGCGGTCGTTGCGGGCGGTCTTCTCCAGCTCGGCGGCCAGGACCTCGTGCAGCTCGGCGCCCACGGCCCGCTCGACGGCGGCGTACACCTTCTCGCTGTAGGGGGGAAACAGCGGGTAGGCGGCCGGGTCGCGGGTGCCCGCCTGGCGGGCGAACTCGCGCTGCAGGTCGCACAGCTGGCGCAGGTAGCCCTTGGACTGCTCCAGCCCGGCGCCGATGACCTCCTCGGTGGGCTCCAGCGCGCCCTGTTCGACGAGCGCGAACGCCTGCTCGGTGGCCTCGGCCTCGACCATGAGGATGTCGATCTCGCCCGAGTCGGGGTTCGGGCGCCCGGCCACGACCAGGTTGAAGACCGCCTCGCTCTCCAGCTGGGGAAAGGTCGGGAAGGGGATCCAGTTGCCGCCCCTGTCCAAGGCCAGGCGCACCGCCGCCACCGGGCCGGCGAAGGGGATACCCGCCAGCGAGGTCGCCATGGACGCGCCGTTGATGGCCAGCACGTCGGGAGTGTGGACCTGGTCGGCCGACAGGGTGGTGACGAGGATCTGGATCTCGTTGCGCAGCCCGTCGTCGAACGTGGGCCGCATCGGGCGGTCGACGAGCCGGCAGGTGAGGATGGCTTGCTCGCTGGGCCTGCCCTCACGCTTGAAGAAGCCCCCGGGGATCTTGCCTGCGGCGTACATCCGCTCCTCGTAGTCGACGGTGAGCGGGAAGAAGTCCAGGTGCTCCTTGGGGCGGCTGCTGGCGGTGGTGGTGACCAGCAGGATCGTGTCGCCGAGGTGGGCCACGACCGCGCCGCCGGCCTGGCCGGCCAGCTTGCCCGCTTCGAAGCGGATCTCGGTGTCGCCGATCCTGGCGGACGCCTCGACGGTTCCGAGCTTGCCCATGTGGTGGTCCTCCTGGTGGGGCGCTGTCGGCGCCGTCGTCCGGGCCTCCCGGCCGGTCTGGGTGCCGTCTGACCCTCGGCGCGATGTGCCGTTTGCGAGTGTCCAACGGCCCATAGCGCGACGCCGAGCCCCGGGG
>DASZOD010000272.1:0-5550 GCA_035550935.1 Egibacteraceae bacterium
CCGCTGGCTGCGCGGCCAGCCGGCCGCGGTGGTCGTCCTGCCCGACGCCGACGCCATGCTGCGCCGTCCCAGCGTCGAGGCGGCCGAGGACACGCTGCGCCTGTGGCTGGCCGCCGCCCGCTGGACGGTGCCGGCCGCGGGCGCCGACGGCACCGGCCGGGTGGTGCTGCAGACCCGCGAGCCCACCCACCCGGCCGTGCAGGCGCTCGTGCGCTGGGACCCGGAGGGCTTCTGGCGCGGCGAGACCCGCCGGCGGGCCGAGCTGCGCTACCCGCCGGCCGCCGTGCTCGTCGCCCTGCGCGCGCCGAGAGACCAGGCCGAGGCGGTGGCCGCGGCCCTGCGCGGCGCCCTGCCCGCCGGCAACGAGGTCGTAGGACCCGAGCCGGGAGGCGGGATGATCGTGAAGTCCGACGACCTGCGTGGCACCCTTGGCGCTCTGACCCCCCTGCGTCACACCTGGGACCGCTCCGGCTTAGGGGTGCGCATCGACGTCGACCCGGTGCCGATCGCCTAGCCGGCTGCCGGTCCCCGGCCAAGGCCACGAAGAGGAGCGCATGGCCCCGTTGCCCATCCGCATCTTCGGCGACCCGGTCCTGCGCGAACGGGCCGCCGAGGTCACCGACTTCGACGACACCCTGCGGCGGCTGGCCGCCGACATGATGGAGACCATGCGCGAAGCGCAGGGCCTGGGCCTGGCCGCCAACCAGGTGGGGATCCTCAAGCGGCTGTTCACCTGCGACGTCCGCGGCGAGGACGACGACGAGGCGCTCAGCGGCGCCTTCGTCAACCCCGAGATCCTCGAGCGGTCCGCGGAGGCCCAGGAGGGCGAGGAGGGCTGCCTGTCGTTTCCCGGCCTGTTCTACTCCACCGTGCGGCCCCTGCGGGTGCGGCTGCGGGCCCGGGACCTGTCCGGCCAGGTGGTGGAGACCAGCGGCCAGGGACTGCTGGCCCGGGTGCTGCTCCACGAGGTCGACCATCTCGACGGGATCCTGTTCATCGACCACCTGGCGCGCCACGACCGCAAGGAGGCGATGCGGCGCATCCGAGCCGGGGAGCTGGAGAGACCGCCGGTACGTCGGCGTGACGACCCGGCACCGGTGGCGTGAGGCAGACCTGCCATGCGGATCTGCTTCTGGGGAACACCCCAGGTGGCGGTGCCGGCTCTGCAGGCGTTCCTGGCCGACCCCGCGACCGAGGTGGCCGCGGTCGTCACGAACCCGGACCGCCCCCGGGGCCGCGGCTACCGGCTGACACCGCCGCCGGTGAAGGTGGTTGCCGCGCAGGCGGGCGTCCCGGTGTGGCAGCCCCAGCGGCCCCGCGACGTGCTGGAGGAGCTGCGGGCCTGGGCTGTGGACGCCTGCGCGGTGGTCGCCTACGGCGCGCTGCTGCCGTCCGACGTGCTGGCGGCGGGCGGGCGCGGCTTCGTGAACCTGCACTTCTCCCTGCTGCCGGCCTGGCGCGGCGCGGCGCCGGTCCAGCATGCCCTGCTGCACGGCGACGGGGTGACGGGAGTGACCTGCTTCGTGCTCGACGAGGGCATGGACACCGGTCCGACGCTGATCAGCGCTGCCACGCCGATCGACGGCGACGACACCGCCGGGGGGCTGAGCGATCGCCTGGCGCGGCTGGGCGCGCCCCTGCTCGTCGACGCGGTCCACGGCCTCGACGACGGGTCGCTGCAGGCCCTTGACCAGGACGCTGAGCAGGCCACGTACGCACCCAAGCTCAGGGTCGAGGACGCCCGACTGGAGTGGACGCGGCCGGCCGCGGCGCTCGAGCGCGCGGTGCGCGCGTTCAACCCGGTGCCGGGCGCGCACACAACCCTGGACGGCCAGCGCCTCAAGGTCCACCTGGCGCGGGCGGTCAGCGGGCGCGGACAGCCGGGCACGGTGATCGAGGCGCAGGACGAGGGGCCGGTGGTGGCCTGCGGCGAAGGGGCACTGCGTCTGGAACGGGTGCAGCCAGCCGGCAAGGCGTCGATGAGCGGGCCGGCCTTCGTCAACGGCTACCGGCCGGTGGGCCGCCGCCTTGGCGCCTGAGCCCATGGCCCGGCCCCGGCCGGCGTCTGTGTCCGGGCGGCCCGGCGTGGCCTCCCGCGCCGCCGCCTACCGGACCCTGCGGCGGGTCCATGCCGGCGGGGCGTGGTCGCCTCGGGCGCTCGGCGCCGCTCTGCGTCGAGGCGACCTGCCGGCACGGGACCGGGCGTTCGCCGCCAACCTCGCCTACGAGACGCTGCGCTGGGAGGGCACCCTGGACTGGGCGCTCGGGCGGGTGCTGACCCGCCCGCTGGGTGCCGTGGACCCGGAGGTCCTCGACGTGCTGCGGCTGGGCGCCTGCCAGCTCCTGTTCACCCGCACCCCGGACCGGGCCGCGGTCGCCAGCACCGTGGACCTGGCCAGGGCCCAGCTGGGGCCGGGCGTGACCGGCTTCGTCAACGGCGTGCTGCGCGCCCTGGCCCGGGCTCGCGCCGAGCTGCCCTGGCCCCCCGTCGACGACGACCGCGGGCTGTCGCTGGCCACCGGCTACCCCGAGTGGGTGGTGGTCGAGGCCAGGGCGCGCTTCGGCGCTCGCGCCCGCGCCGTCCTGGAGGCCGGCAACCGTCCTCCGGGACTGACGCTGCGCGCCCGCGGCGACGCCGTGGCCCTGGCCGGCGAGCTGCGCGCCGCCGGCCTCGCCGCCGCGCCGGGCCGCCACGCCCCCGAGGCGGTGCGCGCTCCCGGCGCCGACCCCGCCGACCTGGCCTGCGTCGCCGAGGGCCGTGCCACCCCACAGGACGAAGCGTCGATGCTCGTGTCGCGGGCTGTCGCCGCCCGCGTCGCGGACGGCGACGTCGACGGATGGCTGGCGCTGGATGCCTGCGCCGGGCCGGGCGGCAAGGCCACCCATCTGGCGCAGTTGGGCGCCCGGGTCGTGGCCGTCGACGTGCGCCCGTCACGGGCCCGCCTCGTCACCGAGACGGCGCGGCGGCTGGGGGTTGCAGCCTCGGTACGGGTGGCGGTCACCGACAGCACCGCGCCCGCCTTGCGCGCGAGCGTCTTCGATGCGGCCCTGGTGGACGCCCCCTGCACCGGACTTGGGGTGGTCCGCCGCCGCCCCGAGCTGCGCTGGCGGCACGGCCCCGCGGATCCCACCCGCCTCGCTGCGTTGCAGCTCGCGCTGCTCGAGGGTGTCGCGGACGCCGTACGCCCCGGTGGCTGGCTCGTCTACAGCGTGTGCACCTGGACCCGGGCCGAGACCGTCGACGTCGCCGCCGCCTTCCTCGCCGCCCACGGCGACCGCTTCGAGTCCGACCCCGACGCCGGGCCACCATCAGCCAGCGACCGTCCGGGGCAGGTCCTGCCAGGCGACCCCGGGCTGCAGCTGGCGCCCGACACCGACGACGTCGACGGCATGTACGTGCTCTGCCTGCGCCGTGGGACGCCTGAGGGCCACGGGCGCGCAGCCGACCGCTCGGGGCTGTAGGCTTGACCCGACGGCACAGACCGTCGCCGCGTCTTCGGGGCAGGGTGGAACTCCCGACCGGCGGTAGCCCGCAGCCTGCGGGAAGCCCGCGAGCCGCCCCAGAGCCTGCCGGCCCTGCGGCGGCTGATCTGGTGCAAGGCCAGAGCCGACGGTCACAGTCCGGATGGGAGAAGGCGCGCGGCAGCGTCGGCCGCTGTCACCGGCTCAGGCCCGTCCGGGGCCCCGGAGGCATCAGCCGGCCCGTCCGCCTGCGCACCCGGCGACCCCGCACCGCGGCTGCCAGCGGTGTCGAGGAGGTGGACGGGATGTTGGAGGCGGGCGCCGTCCGGGGCAGCGCCGGCGGGCGCGCATCCCAAGACGAGCGTTGGATGCGACGCGCTCTGGACCTGGCTGACCACGGGCGCCACGGCGTCTCCCCCAACCCGATGGTGGGCTGCCTGCTCGTGCGTGACGGAGTCGCGGTCGGCGAGGGCTTCCACGAGCGTGCCGGCGGACCCCACGCCGAGGTCGTTGCTCTGGCACAGGCAGGATCCCGGAGCCGAGGGGCGACCGCCTACGTCACCCTCGAACCCTGCGACCACAGCGGCCGGACGGGTCCGTGCACCCACGCACTCATCACCGCCGGCGTGCGCCGGGTCGTCGCCGCCGTGACCGACCCACACCCGGCCGCCGGCGGGGGCGCCGCGACGTTGCGCGCTGCCGGGATCCGCGTCGACGTGGGCGTCTGCGCCGCGCAGGCCCGTCGCCAGAACGAGGTGTTCTTCCATACCGCGACGACCGGTCGGCCCTTCGTCGTGGTCAAGGCCGCCACCAGCCTGGACGGTCGGGTCGCCGCCGCCGACGGCAGCTCACAGTGGCTGACCGGCGAGCAGGCCCGCACCCGGGGCCATGCCCTGCGTGCCGAGGTCGACGCCGTGCTGGTCGGCTCTGGCACGGTGCTGGCCGACGACCCCGCGTTGACCTGTCGGCTGGCGGGCTACCGCGGCCCTCAGCCGTTGCGCGTGGTCCTCGACCGGCGCGGGCGCACCACCGCGGACCGGCGGGTCGTGGATGGGTCCGCTCCCACGCTCGTGCTGGCCGGCCCGCGGGCCGATCCGACTTGGGTAGCCAAGCTGCGCGCCGCCGGCGCGCAGGTGAGCCTCGTCGCGGGGCTGGAGACAGGGCAACCGCACGCCGCGCTTGCGCGGCTGTGGGAGCGCCAGGTACGCAGCGTGCTCGTCGAGGGCGGAGCCACGGTAATCGGCGCCTTCCTGCGCGCGGGTCTGTGCGACAAGCTCGTCGTGCATGTCGCCCCGCTGCTGCTGGGCGCCGACGGCGCGCCGCTGCTGGCCGGCGGGGCAGCGACCCTGGCGGAGGCCCCGCGCCTGCGCCTGGACGCCGTCGAACGTGCCGGCGGCGACGCCATCCTCACCCTCTATCCCAGCGCCGCCACCCGGTGGCGGGGCGACAGCGAGGCGGCCTGATGTTCACCGGCATCGTCGAAGAGGTCGGCACCGTCGCCGGCCTGGCCGCCGGCGGTCCCGGCGCGATCCTCACCGTGGCCTGCTCCACCGTCCTGGACGGCGCCCGTCGCGGCGACTCGGTCAGCGTCAACGGCTGCTGCCTGACAGTGGCCGAGCAGGACCGCACCGGCTTCAGCGCCCAACTCATGGGCGAGACGCTGCAGCGCAGCGCGCTGGCGGCGCTGCGCCCGGGGGACCCGGTCAACCTCGAGCGGGCGCTGCGCGCCGACGGCCGGCTCGGCGGTCATCTGGTCCAGGGCCACGTCGACGCGGTCGGGCACGTCGTCGCTGTCGACCAGCGCGACGGGTGGTCGGTCATGACCCTCACCTTGCCCGACGCGGTGTCCGCCTACGTCGTGGACAAGGGCGCCGTCGCCGTCGACGGGACGTCGCTGACCGTCATGGGCGTGGACGAAGACACCTTCCGGGTCGGTCTCATCCCGCACACCCTGGCCGTCACCGTCCTGGGCCGGCGCCGCGCCGGCGACCCCGTCAACCTCGAGGTCGACGTCGTCGCCAAGTACGTCGAGCGCCTGCTGGGCGCCGGCACGGCCACCCCCTACGCGGCGCCGCCCTCCCCCGTTTC
>DASZOD010000273.1:0-12372 GCA_035550935.1 Egibacteraceae bacterium
CCTCCCGGCCCAGGCCCGAGTCGGGCTTTCGGCCCCCGAAGGGGAAGTGGCCCACCCCGTGCTGGGGTGCGTCGTTGACCGTGACCATGCCGACCTGCAAGCCTCGGGCCGCCTTCCAGGCGCGGTCGAGGTTGGTGGTGAAGACGGCCGAGTCCAGCCCGTAGCGGGAGCGGTTGGCGATCTCCAGCGCCTCCTCCAGGCCGGCCACCGGCAGCACCGGCAGGGCCGGGCCGAACTGTTCCTCCCACAGGATGTCGGCCTCCAGCGGCACGTCGGCCAGCACCGTCGGCTGGTGGTAGGCGGCCTCGACCTCACCGCCGACGAGCAGCTTGGCGCCCTTGTCCACGGCGTCCTGCACCAGCCCGTTGACCCACCCGGCGGCGTCGGCGTCGACCACCGGCCCGACCCGCACCCCCTCGGCCCGGGGATCCCCCAGCGTCCAGCCCTCCGCCTCGGCCGCCGCGCGCTCGACGTACTCGTCGTACACGGAGCGCTCGACGAACACCCGGCTGATGGCGTCGCAGCGCTGCCCGGCGCTCTTGTAAGCGCCCTGGACGGTCTTCTCGACGGCAAGGTCGAGGTCGGCGTCGGCGAGCACGATGGCGACGGCGTTGCCGCCCAGCTCCAGGTGCAGCGGCTTGGGGCCGAGCAGCTCGCTGATGCGCCGGCCCACGAAGGTGGAACCGGTGAACGAGACCATGGAGACGTCCTGGTGGGTGGCGAACGTGTCGCCGATCTCCGAGCCGGGGCCGGTGACGTAGTTGAGCACCCCCGGCGGCAGGCCGGCCTCCTGCAGCACCCGGGTGAACAGCGCCAGCGCGGTGGGGTCGGCCGAGGGGGCCTTGGCCACGACCGTGTTGCCGGCGGCGAGCGCCGGGATGATCTTCGACGCCGACAGGAACAGGGGGTAGTTGAACGGGCCGATCGCCGCCACCGTGCCGACCGGCTCGCGGATCACGACCGCCCGCTTGCCGATGGCGTCGGGGATCCAGTCGCCCGGCAGGTACTCCCCGAAGATCTTGCGGACCTCCTCGCGCACCAGCTCCAGGCGCTCCCGGGCGGCGTCGGCCTCGGATTCCGCCGCCTCGGGCGTCTTGCCGAGTTCCACGACGATCGCGTCGACGAACGCCGGCAGCCGGTCGGCTATGAGCTCGGCGGCGTCCTCGCAGATGGCCAGCCGCCGGGCCGCCGGCAGCGCCTGGAACCCCTCGCGGGCCGCACGCGCCGCGACGATGGCGGCCTCGACGTCCTCCCGGTGGGCACGTTGCGCCCGGGTCACCAGACCGCCGTCGATCGGCGAGTGCACGTCGATGGTCTCCCCGCCGCTGGAGCGTCGCCAGGTCCCGTCGATGAACAGCTGCAGGACCGGCACCTCGCCGCTGGTGTCCACCGCCTCGCCCACCCAGGCGGGCAGCTCCAGGCGGGCCGGACGGTCGCGCAGCATCGGGACCGAGTCGAGGATGCCCATGGCGGTCTCTCCTTGCGGGTCTTGGCGGATCTTGGCGGGTCTCGGCGGGCGGCAGGTGGGACACCCAAGACATGGCCGCCGCGCCCTCGGGCGAAACCCCAACCTGGTCGGGGCACCGTAGCGGGCGTGAACAGGTGGGCCCGCTGCCTGGAGCCCCGCCACGCTCGTGGGGCCCTGTAGCCGGGACGGGCGGTGGCCGAGCCGCTGTCGGACGCGGGCCTGGCCATCGCGCCTCGCCCACCCCACCCGCCAACCAAGGCCACGAACACGAGGGCATCGGGTTGGCCTTCGCCCTGCAGCAGGTCGAGCTGCCCCGACCGCTGACCCACCAGCTGACCGCCTCGCTGCTGGAGGCCGCCGGGGCACGGGTCAAGGCGACGCACATCACCCGGCTGGCCGAACACGCCTTCTACGCCACCGTCACCCTGCAGACCCCGGCCGGCGAGCGCCAGGTCGATGCCCGCCCCCCGGCACCATGACGGCGCGCTGACACACGTGGCCGATCAAGGCAGCCGGCTGCCCGCATCGCCCCCGTGGGGGTTGAAAGGCCTAGTAGGTCAGGTCGTCCGCCCTGACCAAAGCCGACGCCGCATGAGCTCAGTCCCCCAGCGCCGCTCGATGGCATTCTCACCCTAGGTTTCCCGCTTTGGACGGCCCTGGGCCTCAAGGAAGCTCTCGACCAGGCCCCGGATCACCGTGGCCATGGAGAATCCTCGCTCCGAGCACCAGTCCTTGAGCCGGCTGTACTGCTCCTCGGGGAGACGGACCGGCAGGGTCTGGTGTTCCGGCCCAGCCGCCACGATCGACAGCTGCGAGGTCGCCGGGGCCTGCTCGACCGCCCACGGGGCGGCGGCCCTGAGGGCTCCGTGCAAGGCCCCCGGTGGCTGAGCACGACCCAGGCGCAGGTCCAACCAGCCCCGCAGCAGGTAGCGCACTATGGTGCGCTGCTCACGCTCGGGCAGGCGCCGGATGGCCTTCTCGACGAGCCGGGCCACCGTGTCGGCGTCGGACGCTGGCTGTGCCATCGACCCTCTCCCTGCGGTATCGCGCGATACCGCAGGATATCGCTGAATCTAGCCTTGTGCGACCACGGCCCGGACCAGGCTCCAGCATGCGGCCTCGACGCTCAGCGCCGGCCGCGAGCGGCCAGCAGCGGGACGATCATCTCGTCGGGGGTGAGGCTGCCGTGGCGGCCGACCAGGCTGGCCTCCAACGGATCGGTCGGATCGACGAACGCGGTCGCGGTGCGCGCGGCCAGGACCACGTCACCGACCCGGGAGCGCACTTCGGCCGCTGCACCCGAGCCCATCCAGCCCTCGTCGAACAGCTGGTCGCGGGTGAAGACCCACGCCACCTCGCCGAAGGCCTCCTGCGCGGCGGTCAGCAGGTCGCGCGCCGCGCCCACCCGGGCATGCAGCGAGCGGAAGCGCCCCTCCCCGGAGTAGGTCGCGATCAACGGGTCGAGCGCCTTCAGCTCCAGGGTGGCGTCGGTGCCGACGTGCACCTGGCCGTGGTCGGCGGTCACGACGAGCACGCAGGTCTCGGGCAGGACGTCGAGGAGGTCGGCGACGAGACGGTCGGCGGCTCCCAGTTCGGCGGCGAAGAAGCCGTCGAGCAGGCCGTACTCGTGCGAGACCTTGTCGACCCCGTCGTAGTAGGCGTACACGAAGCGCTCCCCGCCGTCGACCAGGCGGCGACAGTGCTCGACCAGCGTCGCCGTGGTCCTCCATCCCGGCAGCCGCGAGCCACGCAGGTGCGCGAGCGTGAAGCCGCTCTTGCGGAACTCCGCCCGGGTCACCACCGGCACCTTCTTGCCCAGGAACGGGGGGATCGGCTGGACGCCGGCCGGGTCGGGCGACCATCCATCGCCACCGTGCCAGCGCAGGACGTTGAGCACCTGGCCGCCGACCCGCATCCGGTAGCCCACCACACCGTGCTCCGCGGGGGTCAGGCCGGTGCAGATCGACGTCAGCCCCGCCGCGGTCGTCGACGGCGCGACGGCGGTGACAGGGCTCCCGGCCATGGCAGCCAGCGTGGGCAGGCGCTGGCGGTGACCCTCGATGGCGTGCCAGCCCAGCCCGTCGAGCACCAGCAGGACGTGGCTGGCAGCGCCGACCGTAGGCTCGGGCAGCCAGGTCGCGGGCTGGCCGCCCAGCAGCGCGGGCACGACGGCGCCGATCCAGGCGCCGGCGTAGTCGGGGCGGACGGGCTCCACCGGGTCCAGGCTAACCATGCCGCGGGCGGTGAACCTCCCGCTACCCGGCTGGGAACCACTTGAGGGCCACGAGCAGTCCTCACCGGCGATGACCAGCGCCGAGGGCGTCATCGGCACGGCACTGAGGCGGCCTGTCAGCCAGGGCCGAACGACCAGCGCGGCCTCCACCGAGCTGTCGCACCCGCCGGGTACGGTGAGCGCGACGGTCGTCGACCGGGGAGGAAGCGGTGGCTGGTGTGGTGATCGTGGTGGCGGTCCTGGCGGCGTTCACGGCAGGGCTGGCGGTCGCGGTGGCCGTGGCGCGCCGACAGCGCCGGGACGCCACCGGACGCGATGCCGAGGTCAACGCGACCATCGAGCGGGTGATCGCGCTGGCCAACGAACGGCTGGGCGCCCACACCGCGCAGGCCGCCGGGGAGCTGGACGCCCGCAAGGGCCTGATCGACCAGCAGCTGCAGGCGATGAGCGCCGAGCTGGGGAAGGTCGCCAACCTGGTGGCGACGCTGGAGAGGGATCGCGAGCGCAAGTTCGGAGCGCTGAGCGAACAGATCGCCGAGGCCGGTGAGCAGACGGCCCGGCTGGCGGAGACCACCCACCAGCTGCGCCAGGCGCTGTCGAGCACGAAGGCCCGCGGCCAGTGGGGGGAGCGCATGGCGGAGGACGTCCTGCGGCTGGCGGGCTTCGTCGAGAACGTCAACTACCGCAAGCAGACCGCCCTGGCCGGCGGCCGGGGGATCCCCGACTTCACCTTCGTGCTGCCTCGCGATCTGCTCTTGCACATGGACGTGAAGTTCCCCCTGGACAACTACCTGCGCTACCTGGAGGCCCACTCCGACAGCGACCGGGAGCGCCACCGTGTGCAGTTCCTCCGCGACGTGCGCCAGCGGGTCAAGGACCTGGCCGCGCGCGACTACGTCGAGCCCGACACCACCGTGGACTGCGTGCTGCTGTTCATCCCCAACGAGCAGCTGTACGCCTTCCTCCAGGAGCAGGACGGCGAGTTGCTCGACGCGGCGCTGCGCCACAAGGTCGTGCTGTGCTCGCCGCTGACGCTGTTCGCGGTGCTGGCCGTCATCCGCCAGGCCGTGGACAACTTCGTGCTCGAACGCACCTCCGACGAGATCCTCTCCCTGCTGGGGGGATTCCGCCAACAGTGGCAGAAGTTCGGCGACCAGATGGACACGCTGGGCAAGCGCCTGAGCAGCGCCCAAGGCGCCTACGACGACCTGGTCGGCACCCGGCGGCGGGCGCTTGAGCGACCCTTGGAGAGGCTGGAGGCGCTGCGCTGCGAGCGCAACGTCGACACGGTGGGTCCGGTCGACGCCCTGGCGCGGATCGGCCCGCCCGCCGGCGCGGACCAGCCCTCCTCGCTGGCCGGGTAACGGTGCCAGCGCTGTGGTCCGGGTCGGCAGGGCTCGACCCGCCGACGATGCCCTACTAGGCTGCCGGGTCGCACCTTCGAAGGGGGATCCCATGAGGCGCGGACTCACCGTCGTCGCCGTCGTCGGCTTGACGGTCGCCATCCTGGCCGCACCGTCGGCCGGACGGGACAAGCCGTCGAGCACCTCGACGCTGTACGTCAAGATCGGTCCCGCGCCTCAGGACAAGGACCTGGACGGCACCGGCAGCACCGGGGCCGGGGACCCGTTCTCCAAGCAGCAGATCGAGCGCTTCCGCTGCACCAGCGCCGGCGACCCGTCCGCGTCGGTGGACCTCAGCTGCAACACCACCACCTACGGGCAGGATTTCGCGCCCGACAACGAACTCGCGATCGCGGTCGACCCCGAGGACCCCAACCACCTGCTGGCCGGCTCCAACGACTACTTCTACCGTTTCAACAACGCCACCGGCGCCCGCCAGGCCATCGTCCCCACCGGGTTCTTCACCTCCTTCGACGGCGGGCGCACCTGGGTCGACGGACAGATCCCGCTACGCAGCGGCAACGGCGGCGGCGACCCGGCACCGGCCTTCGACGCGGCCCACGACGTCGCGCTCATGGCCCAGCTGGAGAACGTCGGCGGCCAGGGCAGCGGCATCGTCACCCAGGGCGACGTGTCGGTCAGCCGCTCCACCGACGGGGGGATCACCTGGAGCGAGCCGATCACCGTGTTCAAGGGGCAGGGGGCGGCACTCGGGCCGGCGGCCAACGCCACCTTCTGGGACAAGGAATACATCGCCGTCAACAACCACCCGGGCACTCCCGGGTACGGACGGATCGCGGTGACCGCCACGGCGTTCCGCTTGCACCAGGGGCGGTACCTGTCGTCGGGCATCGCGCTGAGCTACTCCGACGACGGCGGGCTGACCTGGTCCGGGCCCATCGACATCTCCGGCCAGCACCCGACCTGCACCTACCAGAGCAGTGGCCCCGACGACAACAGCTGCGACGAGAACCAGTTCTCCTACCCGGAGTTCGGCCCTGACGGCACCCTGTACGTGCAGTTCCACAACTACCAGAACGAGGCGGTGTGGGAGGTCGAGTTCGACTTCGACGGCCAGATCATGGTGGTCGCGGCCCCGCCTACCAGTGGTCCGCCGCAGTTCGCCGACCCGGTGCAGGTCGTCGACCTGGAGGAGGGACTTTCGGACATGCCCTTCTCGGTGATCTCCCGCCAGACCGTGTGGGGCCACCAGCTGCGCTGGAACGCCGCCGGGACCATCTCGGCCGACCCGGGAGACCCCGACCGGCTGGCGATCGTCTACGCCGACCGGGGTAGCCCCAACCCCAATGCCACCGAGGGCTGCTTCTTCGACCTGCCCGGCGACCCGCCCGACTACGACCCCTGCGAGGCTGGACCCGGCTCCGACCTCGACGTGTACCTGGCGACATCCGACGACGGGGGTGCGACCTGGACGCCGCGGGTGCGGTACGACCGCGGCGGCGGCGCCCAGCAGTGGTTCCCGTGGGCCGACCACCTGCCCGACGGGCGCCTGGCGGTGGCCTGGGACGAGGACACCGTGGCGGCCGTGGGCTTTCCGCCCGCCAACGACGCGTTCATCCACGTCCTGCGCGTCGAGGGCGGCACCAGGCAGGCCCTGCTGCCGGTCACCGCCGAGGGCCGCGAGCCCGCCGAGGTCATCGACGTCTCGGTGACCCACTGGGCCGGCCAGTACGTGCCGGCGGAGCGCTGGCCGGCGGTGTGCGGCCCGGCGGGCTACAGCGACCCGCCGGTCGACGACGCCGAAGGCAAGGACTGCAACGTCTTCCACGGCGACTACACCGGTCTGGCCACCGGCTCGGACGGCAGCATCAACGTCGTGTGGACCGGGCTGAACCGCTTCGCGGTGTCGCCCCAGCGCGACGTCTACACCGGCGGGCTGCACGACGGCTACGCCCAGGACGCGATGTTCGCCCGCCGCTTCTAGCCGACGTCCGCTTTCCAGCAAGGGGGAGCGCTGTGCTACGCGTCTACGAGCACGAGCGGCCCCGGACCGCGTAAGTGGCCGGCGGGACCGGCGGCCTTCGATCACCCCCGTGGAGCGCTGCGTGGGCGACCGACGGACGGGTGTGACCCCGGCGGGGCCGGTCGTAGCGGTCATCCGACGGCAGGTAGGATCAGCGCGGCCCGGGCCGCGGCCAATCCTCGTTCAGCGCGGCGCCCAGCCCGCGGTTGCTGCTAAGCCGCCGGTAGGAGATCCGCGGGTCGGCCGGCAGCGGCTCGACGACGCGGTCGTAGAACGAGTCGGTCGTGCGGTTGAGGATGCCCATGACCAGGGCCCGGTGGGTCACGTCGGAGCGCCGGGCGCCGAGCTGCAGCTCCATCGGCGGTGAGCCTAGCCAACCAGGTCATGCCAACGGGGAGCCGGCAGCGTAGCGGTACGCGACTGCGGCCGCGGCAGCAGCCACGGCGCCGACTGGCGGATCGTGCCGGATTCGGTCAGGCTCTCGGCGTCGTGGTCGGCTCCACGACGCCGAGCGAGAGCGGAGGAGCCTGTGCAGCGCGTCTACGAGCATGAGCGGCCCCGCACGGCGCTGGTGGCCGGCGGGACGGGCGCGCTGGGCGGCGCGGTCGTCGAGGTGCTGCTGGGCCGGGGCGAGCGCCTGTGCGTGCCGTGGGTCGACGAGCAGCAGGCCGACCGGCTGCGGACCGCGCACGCCGACGCGCTGGCCGAAGGCCAGCTGCGCCTGTCGCGCTGCGACGTCGCCGACGCCGACCAGGTCGCCGCGCTGCTCGACGTCCTTGGCGCCGACTGGGGTCCGCTGTGGCTGGCCTGCTCCACGGTCGGCGGCTGGGCCGGCGGTGAGACGGTCGAGCAGCTCGCGCACGTGACGCTGCTGGACCGCATGGTCCTGCTCAACCTGCGGACCGCGACCGTGGTCGCCCGCGAGGGGCTGCGGCACATGGGGCCCGCCGGCGGGCGGGTGGTGCTGGTGGGGTCGCGCACGGCCCTGCACCCGGTGGCCGGGCAGGCCGCCTACAACGCCGCCAAGGCGGGGCTGCTGGCGCTCGTCGCCACCCTGGCCCAGGAACTGCGCGGCAGCGGCCGCACCGCCAACGCGGTCGTGCCCAAGGTCATCGACACCCCCGCCAACCGCCGGGCCATGCCCGACGCCGACCACCGCCGCTGGGTGCCGCCCCGGGCGATCGCCAAGGTCATCGCCTGGCTGGCCTCGGCGGAGTCCTGGCCGGTGTCGGGCGCGGCCATCCCCGTCTACGGCGACAGCTGACGCGAGCAGCAGGGTTGCGGGGGGTCGCGAGGACGACACAGGCGCCGCCTCTCGGGGACCCAAGGCCGCGTCGCTGCTCTGCCGGGGGCGTCGGGAACCCGAACGGTGGGTCAGCTCCGTACACTCGGCCGGTGGCGACGATCGTGTGGAGTAGGCCGGACGAGGCCCGCGCGCGCCTCCAGGCCGAGCTCGACCGCATCCTGGAGGTTCTCGCCGCGACCGACGGTGTCGAGGAGGTGTGGGTCTTCGGCTCCCTCGTGGAGGGCCAGCCGGGCGCCACCAGCGACCTGGACCTCCTCGTCGTCAGGCGCACCGACGAGCCGGTGCCGCAGCGGGGCGTGACGCTGGCGCGGATGCTGGCGCCGCGCGCGGCGGTGGACCTCTTCGTCTACACGCCCGACGAGGTCGCCGCCAGCGGCCGGTTCGTCGCCGGCGTCAGGGCGCGGGGCAGACGGGTCCTGTGAGCCGCGACCGGGCCTTCGAAGCAGGGCGTTGGCTGGCCCAGGCGCGTCACGATCTCGACAGCGCTCGGTTGCTGAGCGACCACGAGCGCCACGCCGCTGCCTGCTTCTTCGCCCAGCAAGGGGCCGAGAAGGCGTTGAAGGCCTACCTCTACGGCCGCGGAGCGGAGGTGGTGGTCGGCCACAGCGTGGCGCAGCTGTGCGACGAGATCGCCCGCCTCGCGCCTGCGCTGGCGGAGCGCTGCCGCGAATGGGCGACGCTCGACCAGTACTACATCCCGACCCGCTACCCCGACGCCCTCCCGGGCGGCGTTCCTGCCGAGGTCTACACCGCGGCCCAGGCGACGCACGCCCTCGGCCTCGCCGACGACGTCGTGGCCCACGTCCAGCGACGCCTCGACGGTTGACCGTCCCCGGCACCTCGACCGGCTGCGGGCGCTCGCCAAATTGACAATGGTTATCAAAAGCGGTATGGTCGCCGCCGTCACCGACCGGGGAGGCCATGTCCCGGCTGCTCGCCCTGACCGCCGCGGTGTTGGCTGTGGCCGGCTGCGCCGGCGGTCCGGCGGCGGGCGGCGGCCAGCTGGCAGTGCCGTGGCCCGACGCCGGCGCGGGGCTGCAGGCGGTCGCCACCGTCTACCCGCTGGCCTGGACCGTCGGGCAGGTCGCGCCGGGCGCCGACGTCACCCAGCTGGGCGGCGGCGGCCAGGAGCCCCACGACCTCGAGCTCAGCCCCGGCGACCGGGTGCTGCTGGAACGCGCCGACGTCGTCGCCTACCTCGGCGACATCGGCTTCCAGCCCCAGATCGAACAAGCCGTGCGCTCCAGCGGTGGGCAGGTCGTGTCAGCGGCTGACGTCGCCGGCGACCGGCTGCTGCCCGTCGACGGCGCCGAGGAGGGCGCGGGCGCCGACCCGCACCTGTGGTTCGACCCGGCGATCATGGCCGACCTCGCGGCGGCCGTGGGTGAGGCGTTCGCCGAGGCCGACCCGCCCGGAGCCGAGCGCTACGCCGCGAACGCCCGGGCCCTGCGCGACGCCTTCCTGCGGTTGGACGGCGAGCTCGACGCGCTGCTGGAACGCTGCGAGTTCGACCAGGTCATCGTCAGCCACGAGGCCTACGCCTACCTGCTGGAACCTCACGGCCTGCGCCAGGAGGGCGTCAGCGGCGCCGGCGGGCACGTCGAGGCCTCGCCGCAGCGGGTGGCCGAACTCGCCGCACGGGTCCGCGCCGAACTCATCCCCGCAGTCCTGGTCGAGCCGGTGGAAGGCCGGGCCGACGCCGAGGCGGTGGCCGCCGAAGCCGGCGTCGAGCTCGTCGAGCTGTACTCGCTTGACATCGTGACCGACGACCAGGCCGCCAAGGGGCTCCTCCGCCTGCTGCTCGAGCAGGCCCAGGCGGTCGCGAGGGTAGCCCGCTGCGCGGGGCGTCCGGGGGTGGCCAGTTGAGCCGCCCGGCGGTGCTGGAGTTCGACCAGGTGACCTTCGGCTACGGGCGGGTCCCGGTGCTCCGAGAGGTGTCGCTGACCATCCACGAGGCCGAGTTCGTCGCCCTGGTCGGTCCCAACGGCGCAGGCAAGACGACCCTCATCCGCCTGGGCCTGGGCCTGCTGGAGCCCGCCCACGGCACGGTGCGCCTGTTCGGCACGCCCGTGCGTGGCTGGCGCGACTGGGGCCGGGTGGGCTACGTCCCCCAGCGGACGTCCCCCGACCCGGTGGTGCCCATGAGCGTCGAGGAGGTGGTGCGCAGCGGGCTGGCGGGGCGGCTGGGATTGCTGCGCCGTCCCGACGAGGACCAGCGCCGGCGCCTCGCGCACGTCCTGGAGCTGATGGGACTGCTGCCGCTGCGCAAGGAGTCGATCGGCCGACTATCGGGCGGTCAGCAGCAGCGGGCGCTGATCGCCCGCGCGCTGGTGACCGGGCCGGCCCTGCTCGTGCTCGACGAGCCCACCACCGGCGTGGACGCCGCGGCCCGCGCCGTCCTGACCCAGGCCCTCGAGCACCTGGTGCGCCGGGAGCGCGTCGCGGTGGCCTGCATCAGCCACGACCCCTCGGCCTTTGGAAGCCTCGCCGACCGGGTGCTGGAGGTCCGAGCCGGCCAGGTCGTCGAGGTGGCCGGCGCCGCGGCGGGCAGCTCCGGGCCCGTCACCCCGGCCGAGCCGCTGCGGGAGGAGCGGTCGTGACGGCCTTGGGCTTCGCGTTCATGCGCAAGGCGCTGATCGCCTCGACGGTCGTGTGCGCAGTCGCTCCGCTGGTGGGGATCTTCGTGGTGCAGCGACGCCAGAGCCTCATCGGCGATGGCATCGGCCACGTGGCGTTCGCCGGGGTGGGGCTGGCTTTCCTGGTCGGCGCCGACCCGCTGCTGGGCGCCCTGGCCCTGACGGTGGTGGCGGCGGTCGCGCTGCAGCGGATGCGCCGCGGCGGGCTGGGTGGGGACCTGTCACTGGCGCTGGTGTTCTACGGCGGCATCGCCTCGGGATTCCTGTTCGCGTCGCGGACCGGCAGCGGCGCCAACAGCCTCCTGGGAGTCCTGTTCGGCAGCTCCCTCAACCTGTCGTGGGGACAGGTCGGCGCGGTCATCGCGCTGTCGGCGGCGGTGCTGGCGGTCGTGGTCGCCGCGTACCGGCCACTGTTGGCGCTGTGCTTCGACGAGGCCGCCGCACGGGTCTCGGGGGTCCCCACCGAGGGACTGGCGCTCACCCTGACGTTGGTGGTGGCGCTGGTCGTGGTCGGCGGCATGCACGCCATCGGGCTGCTGCTCGTATCGGCGATGATGGTGCTACCCGTGGCCGCCGCGGCGCAGCTTGCCCGCAGTCACCGCACGACGATGCTTGCGGCATCGCTCATCGGTGCCGCAAGCGCGCTCGTGGGGCTGCTGGCAGCCTTCTACGCCGACCACAGCCCGGGCGCCTCGATCGTGCTGACCGCGATCGGCGGCTACCTGCTGGCGGCCGGCGCCAAGCGTGTCGGTCGGCGACGGCGAGGAGGACAGCGGTGACCGACGACGACCGGGCGCTGCGCGGCGCCGGGCTGCGGGCGACCCGCCAGCGCCTGACCGTCCTGGCCAACCTGCGCCGGCGCCCCGACGCGGTCACCGCCCAGGACCTGCACATGCAGCTGCGCCAGGGCGGCGAGCCCGTCGGCCTGACCACCGTCTACCGCACCCTGACCGCACTGGCCGACGCCGGCCTTCTGGACCGCTTCGACCGCGACGGCGAGCAGGCCTTCCGGCTGTGCGGCGACGTCCACCACCACCATCTGGTCTGCCAGGCCTGCGGCCGGGTGGAGGAGATCACCGCGCACGAGGTCGAGCGCTGGGTCCGGTCGGTGGCCAGGCGCCGCGGCTACCGGGTCACCGGTCACCGCGCCGACATCTTCGGCGTCTGCGCCGACTGCCTGTGAGCCCGGCCTCAACGCCCGCCCGGACCGACCTCGAAACCGCGAACCCAGGGACCGGCGCCCACCCCAGCGCGGCGACAGCGCCGATAGACTGCCGCCCTCGGGGCGGCAGCGGGGCGTGGCACATGGGGGACGTCAGCGGCGATGGTGAGCAGTCCAGAC
>DASZOD010000274.1:0-6524 GCA_035550935.1 Egibacteraceae bacterium
GCCCCAACCCTTCGGGCGCGACCGGCGCCAGCGGCGTCCCCCACTGCTGCTGGAGGGCCCCCATCTGGCCGATGGCGTCCTGGCCGGTGTCGATCACCTGGGTCGCCACGTCGGCCACCTCGGGGCTGTCGCCGGCTTCGATGGTCCGCTCGGATGCGTCGACCGCGGCCTGCTGGTGGCGGGTCATCAGGTCGGCGAAACGCCGGTCGAACTGCTCGCCGCGCAGGTCGTCAAGCGCCTGCAGCTCGACGTCGGTCGCCCCGCCCGGAAGCTGGCCGTCGGGCGGGGCGCCTTCGATCGCGTCCCGGGCCTCGGGCTCGTCGAGCAGGCGGCGCACCTGCTGGGCCTGCTGGTCCGCGGCGGTCTTGACCTGGTCCGCCAGCTGGAGCAGCTCGGGGCTGGCCGCGCGCGGCGCCAGGTCGGCCAGCTCATTGCTCCGCTGCAGGTGCCCGACCATGTTCGCCAGGAAGTTCACGTCGGCGGCGGCGAAGGCGTCAGCCGAGGTCTGCTGCTCGCCAACGGCGTCCGGAGCTCCCGTCTCCGACTGCCCCCCGGTGCACGCCGACGCGAGGACCACCAGGGCGAACCCCCAGCACAGCAGGCGGATCCGGGGAAGGACAGAGCGAGCCATGGCGGGGACTCTGGAGGTGGGCAGTGGTGTACCAACCTGGATGTCCCCGGCGAGGGGAGGCGCCAACCGCGTCGACCGAGCGAACATCGCGCCCGCGCCGGGGTGGCTCACAGGGCGGCTTCCACGAACGCTTGCAGCTGGCGCAGGTTGCGGACCTCGAACACCGCGTCGCAGGCGGGTGCGAACTCGCCGATCACCGAGTCGCCGGCATTCCAGTGGCCGCGGGGTTCGGGGTTGAGCCAGTAGATGGTGCGGACACGGTTGCGGACCCGGTGCAGGTGCTCGACGCCGGTGGTGCGGAAGTTGTTGCGCGCGTCGCCGACGACGATCACGGTCGTGCGCGGCGCGAGCTCGCGTCCGGCCCGCTGCCAGAACTGCCTCAGGCAGTTGCCGTACCAGGACTGGCCGTCGAGCGCCACGACGTCGGCTTCGGCGTCGATCCGAGCCAGAGCCGTGGCCAGGTCGCCGGAGGCGTCGAACAGGTGCGTCACCTCGTCGAGGGCGTCGACGAACACGAACGAACGGAGACGCTGGAACTGGGTGGCCAGGGCATAGGTCAGCTCCAACGTGAACTTCGCGAAGGCGCGCATCGATCCGGAGATGTCGCACAGCAGGACGATGTCGGGCTTGCCGGCGGTCGGGCGGCGAAAGCTGGGCTCCGCCAGGTGGCCGCCGGCCGACAGCGAGCGCCGGATCGTACGCCGCACGTCGAGTCGGCCGCGGGCAGCGGTGCGGCGGTTGTGCGACAGCCGCCGGGCCAGCTTGCGCGCCAGCGGCCCCAGCGTCGCGCGCATCCGCTCCAGGTCGCTGTCGCAGGCCCACAGGAAATCGACCTCGTCCGGCGGCGGCCGGCGGTCGCGGGCGGCCATGGCCTCAGGGCCGATGTGCTCAAGCAGCTCGGAGAAGACCTCGTCCTTGAGCATCTCGCGGAACTGCTCCATCCGGTCGGTGAGGTCTTCCTCCACCAGCCGCCGCTGCAGCGCCGTGAGGCCCTCGCCCTCCACCGTCTCCTCCTGCAGTTGCGACAGGATGACGTCGAGGTTGAGGCCGCGCAGGGCTCGAAACACGTAGGAGTCCTCGGTGACGTTGGCCGCCGGCTGCAGGTCGCCGTGGCGCTCCACACGCTCCCTCGCCAGGCCCCGCAGCCGGTCGGCGTCACCGCCGCGCAGCGCGTCGGCCAGCTCGCCGACGAAGTCGCCGCCTTCGCCGGCGGCCTGAGACGCCACCGACCGGCGCAGCGGGAAGTACATCTCGAACAGCCGATCGAACGTCGGTCGCAGCGTCGGCCCCTTGAGGAAGGCGGCGGCCAGGCCGGCCCGGACGGCTTCGCGCCGCTCCAGGGGCAGCACCGGCAGCGCCTCGAGCGCGTCGCTGATCTCGACGGTCGACACGGCGGCGCCGGCCGCCCGCAGCGCCCGGGCGAACGCCACCGTCCGGTCGGCCAGGCCACGCTCGAGCGCGGCGGGGTCAGCCACGGGTGTCGGCCTCCAGCTGCCGCTCCACCTGCGCCAGGTCGCTGCGGTGTTTCAGCAGCGCCCCCATGGTGCGCCGTAGCGCCTCACGGTCGGCCGAGTCCAGCCCCAGCTGCACCAGCGTCGCGGCCCAGTCCAGCGTCTCGGCGACGGACGGTGGCTTCTTCAGGTCCAGGGACCGAATCTGCTGGACGGTGCGCACGACCTGGGTCGCCAGCCGCTCGGCGATGCCCGGCACCCGCGCCATGACGATGGCCCGCTCCCGTTCCAGGGATGGGTAGTCCAGCCACAGGTACAGGCAGCGCCGCTTGAGTGCCTCGGACAGCTCGCGGGTGGCGTTCGACGTCAGCACGGTCAGCGGCCTGGTCGTCGCCTGCACCAGCCCCAGCTCGGGGATGGTGATCTGGAAGTCCGACAGCACCTCCAGCAGCAGGGCCTCGGTCTCCATCTCGATGCGGTCAAGCTCGTCGATGAGCAGGACCACCGGGGCGGGTGAGCGGATGGCATCCAGCACCGGGCGCGACAGCAGGAACGGCTCGCTGAAGACGTCCTCCAGCTCCGCGCCTGGCGTACCGGCGGTGTCCCTGGCCGCCTGCAGCCCCAGCAGCTGCTTGCGATAGTTCCATTCGTACAGGACCTTCGTCTCGTCCAGGCCCTCGTAGCACTGCAGGCGCACCAGCCGCCGGCCGGTCGCCTGCGCCAGCGCCCGCGCGAGATCGGTCTTGCCGGTGCCCGCCGGGCCCTCGACCAGCAGGGGCTTGGCCAGCCGCGCGGCCAGGAAGACGATCGTGGCGGTGGCCTCGTCGGCAAGGTACCCCCTGCGGCGCAGGGCGCTGTCCACCTCGTCGATGGAGCCGAACGCCACCGCGGCCTCAGCCGTGCCGGCCATGTCGCCTCCTCCCATCCGGACTCGCTGTCCTGCCCCATACCTACCGCGCGACGCGCCGTTCCAAGAATCAAGAACGCTGCCAGACGGCGCCCGGCAACCCGCCGCCGCGACGGTCAGCGGCGTGGCTCGGCACCGTCGACCAGGTCGGCGACGATGCGGCGGACCTCCTCCACGGCGACGTGAACGGCCGCCTCGACCGCCGGCGACAGCCCCTCGCCGACCCGCTTGGCGTCCAGCGGCTGGCAGCCGACCATGAGAAACCGCTCGGGCAGGACCTTCAGCGCTTTTGCCAGCATCAGGGCCTGGGCCGGCTTGGTGTAGTGCATGTCGGCGAGGAAGTCCCAGCGCTGCAGGTCCGGCATCGCGTGGACGTCGTCGACATCGGGCTCGATGACCATGACCGTCCCCGGTTCGCGGCCCCGGTCCACGGCGTCGATGACTACCAGGGCGTCGGCTCGGTCGAACAGCTCCTGCACCAGATGGATGCCGCCGATGCCGGTCTCCACGACGCGCACCGACGGTCCGAGGGAAAGCTCCTGCAGCCGCTGGGCAACCGCCACCCCGAACCCGTCGTCCCCGCGCAACAGGTTGCCGACCCCCGCCACCAAGACCTTCATGGCACCGCAGTCTATCGGGGTGTATCCAGCCGGGCCGGTGCGCTCACCGCTCTGACCACCGGCCCAGGCTTCGTGGCGGCTCAGGCGGATCTGTGCCGGGGCACTGCCGAGTTCGACCTTCGCGGACCAGGGAACGCAGTCGTCGCCGGCCGTTGACCACTAACCGAATCGTCTGGTGCCGGCACCGGCGCCCGTGCTGGTCCACGGATCCCGAAGCGTCAGGTACCGCAGGTTGGTGACGTGCTGCGCCAGGGTCTCGAGGCTGGCCACCCCCTCGCGGTACAGCTCCTGGCTGTCGGGGTCGCGCGCCTCCTTCTCCGAGGGGAAGTAGATCACCTCGCTGAAGCCGCCGCCGTCGGCGTGGTCGCAGACAAGCCCGGCGGCCATCTGCAGGTGGCGGCTTCGCGTGTAGTGGTCCTCGATGTCGACGAAGCGCAATTCCATCACGTCTCTGAGGTCAGTCGCCCATCCCTGCACGATCTGTACAAATCCGGCGTGTGCCCAGGCACCGCCGCCGAACTCGGCGATGCTCGTGCAGTCGTGGAACGTCACGTCGCCGACGAACTGCTCCTTCATGGACTGCCACCACTCGGCCTGCTCGGCACGCTCGTTGCTTCGACGGGCCGACTCCCCGGAGGCGAAGCGAACAACCGCTATGAATTCGCCCTCGTCGGTCACTCCGGCGGTCGACCCGAGCCAACCGTCGGCGCCCGGCGCGATCGTCCCGGCCCACTGGTCGTAGAGCTCACGGGCGCGGGCGTTGTCCATGACCGGGCCCTGGAAGATCTGTACGAAAATCGGACTCGCGTGGTGGATGGCGGCCTCTGTGTCGGCCATGGGCGCGCACCTCCTCGGGATGGTCCAGCCAAGGATGCACAGAAACCGACTCGGCCCGCAAGGCGTCTGGGCTTCCCTTCTCGGTGAGCGTGCCGCCGGGCTCAGGGGACCGTGCGACGAGGAGGGGAGTGGCGCTTGTCTTCGGACCTGCCCGCCGGGTCCACCGGTCGCCGGCGCCGGCTCTCCCTGCGCAGACGCATCCCGTCCCAGTGGCCGAACTCGTTCTCGGGCAGCCACTCGGCCGCCCACAAGCCGGGCCATCGTGCCGAGGCCGACCGGACCCAGTCGCTCTCCAGCAGTCGGGCGGCGGCCCCGGCATCCCTCCACACACCGAGCAGGTAGACCTCTCCCGGACGGCCCACTCCCACGACCACCCGGAGCAGGTCGGGCTCGCTCAAGAGGCGACGGCGAAGCCGGCGCATCTCCCGCAGCGCCCCCAGCATCCGCGGCAGCGGGGCGCGGATGCGCACGATCGCGCCACCGGTGCCGCGTACCTGCTCTCGGCGGCGGCGCACGAACGGAGCGTCCTGGTAGGTGATCGCCCCGTCCGCACCGACGGCCGCTCGCAGGCTCGGGATGTTCTGCAGCACGATGTCGGGCAGCCGGGGTTCGACCCCGGCAGTCGCTGGGGCCTCGGCCCGCTCGTCGCGTGGGGTCGTCATCGCCAGCGACAGGCCCGCCCAGTCCCCAACCTCATGCGGCCCCGAGCGCCAGCGCGTCAGCCAGAAGGAGTCCAGCCAGCGGGAGATCCGCCACATGATGTAGCCGTGCTCCCCCGAGCGCATGAACTCCTGCATGAGGTGGCGGCTGCGCCACACCGTGATGGTCCAGAACTCCGTCGGGCCGGCGACGATGCTGGCCCAGCGCACGATGCCCTCGGTGCGGGCAAGCTGTCGACGGATCTGCGACGAAGCAAGGAACATGGAGGGAAAGAGGTGGGCGCCGCGCAGCCTCGAACGGGTGGTGACCACGAGCAGGGGCTGTGGCGTCGCCATGACCTCTCCTGTTTCGCCGGTCCGGCCCTCGCTGCCTGCGGGAGGTTGCCCCAGCTTGCCCCATCTGACGCGGTCGATCCGCGAACCGATTTCCGAACCGACGGACCCAGCGACCTGGGCTGCTCGTCGGCCCTCGGATCAGCGCAGTGGGCCGCCTCGGATTGTGGAGTATAGTGACGGGTACCAGTGTCAGCGCTAGGGTATGTGGCCGCGACATCTAGCCGCGAAGAGGGTCAGAGAGGACAAGCCATGGCAAACGCCAACCCCGTGAAGACGCCGGCCCAACACCTGCTGGACGTGCTGGGACCTGCCGGCGAATTCCACGATCGGGAGTACCTGGGCGATTTCGGGCTGGTGTCCCGGACCTGGATGGAGAACATGGTCGAGCCGGTCGCCAGGGCCGGCCCGGGCACCCGCATCGGCCCCCTGGAGAAGGTCCACGCATTCTGGTTCGCCGGGATGAGCTGTGACGGCTGCACCGTGTCCGTCAGCGGTGCCGGCAATCCGTCGGTGGAGAGCCTGCTGCTGGGCGCCCACCCGGGCATCCCGCGGGTGATCCTCCACCACCCGGTGGTCAACGTGGAGGGCGGGCCCAACTACATGCTTGCCCACTACATGGCGCTCAAGGGTGAGCTCGACGCGCCCTACGTCATCATCCTGGAGGGCTCCGCCACCGACGAGACCAAGGCGCTGGAGACCGGCGGGTACTGGTCGGGTCAGGGCGAGATGCCGTGGGGGCCCGGCGGTGAGGACCGGACCGTGTCCACCGACGAGTGGATCGCGCGGCTGGCGCCAGGTGCGGCCGCGGCGATCGCCATCGGCACCTGCGCGACCTGGGGCGGGATCCCCTCCGCCGAGGGCAACCCGACCGGCGCGATGAGCCTGATGGACTTCCTGGGCAAGGACTACCGCAGCGCCTTCGGCGTCCCGGTGGTCAACATCCCCGGCTGCGCCCCGATCGGTGACAACTTCACCGAGACGGTCGCCGCGGTCCTGTACTTCCTGCAGGGCTTCGGGCCGCTGCCGGAGTTCGACGAGCTGGGTCGCCCGGCCTGGCTGTTCGGCGAGACCGTGCACCGCCAC
>DASZOD010000275.1:0-11445 GCA_035550935.1 Egibacteraceae bacterium
CTGGGACGACGGCGACGCCGCCGCGCCGCTGCCCGCCGACCTGCCCGAGCCCGAGCTGGCCCGAGTCCTGGCCGCGCTGCGCCCGCACATGCTGGTCGACGAACGCGGCACCACGGCGCTGTCCGAGCCCGAGCCGGTCCCCGCCGAGGTGGTGCTGGTCGTGGCCACCTCGGGCTCGACGGGGGCGCCCAAGGGCGTCCAGCTGAGCGCCGCGACGCTGGAGGCGTCGGCGCGAGCCGGCCTGTCGCGCATCCAGGCCCGCCCGGGTGAGCGCTGGCTGTGCTGCCTGCCGCTGCACCACATCGGCGGCCTGCAGGTGCTGGTGCGCTCCCGGCTGCTCGGTTCGGCGCCCGCGGTCCACGCCCGCTTCGACCCGGCCGCCGTCGCCCGCGAGAGCGGGGTGACGCTCACGGCGCTGGTGCCCACCATGCTGGGGCGGCTGCTGGACGCCGGCGTCGAGCTGTCGGCGTTCCGCCGCATCCTCGTGGGCGGCGGGCCGCTGCCTGCCGGGCTGCTGGCCCGGGCCGAGGCGGCAGGGGCGCACGTGGTCCAGACCTACGGGACCACCGAGACCGCCGGCGGCTGCGTCTACGACGGCCTGCCGCTGGACGGGGTCGACGTCAGCCTGGGCGACGGCGGGCGGATCCGGGTCAAAGGACCGGTGCTGTTCTCAGGCTACCGGCGGCGCCCGGAGCTGACGGCGGCGGCACTGCGCGACGGCTGGCTGCTCACCGACGACCTCGGGCGCTGGTCGCCCGACGGGCGGCTGCAGGTGTTGGGCCGCTGCGACGACGTCATCGTCACCGGCGGGCGCAAGGTGGCCGCCGCCGAGGTCGCCGGGCTGCTGGCCGAGCATCCCGCGGTGGCCGAGGCCGCCGTGGTGGGCCGGGCCGACCCCGACTGGGGCGAGCGGGTCGTGGCCGTGGTGGTGGCGGCCGGCGAGCCGCCCACCCTGGAGCAGCTGCGCCGCTTCGTGGCGCAGCACGCGGCCGCCTTCAAGGCGCCCCGGGAGCTCGTGGTGGTCGGGACGCTGCCCCGGCTGGCCTCGGGCAAGCTCGACCGCCGGGCGTTGCGGGACCTCCTGCCCGGCGGCCCCGCGGTACCCGGGCCGGGGATAGGGTAGAACCCGCGATGGGAGGTGATCGGACCATGGGCGAGCAGCGCAAGGTGCCCGGACCGGTCGAGGAGAACCCCGAGCGGCTGAAGTCGCGGCCGTACGATTCGGCCTTCGCCAAGCTGCCCACCGAGGAGGTGCACGAGCACGTCGAGCCGGGCGGGGGGCCGCGGGGCACGGTCGACAGCGGGCCGAAGAACCTGCCCCTGATGGTCATCGCCGTCGGCGGGTTCGTCGCCTTCCTGACGTTCTTCGTCGGCAACGGCTGGCCGCTGGGCATCGGGCTGGGGCTGGTCGTGGTCGGCTCGCTGTGGGCCGGGCTGCGCAGCCACCGGGTCGGGTCGATGCACGGCCTCGGTCCGGTCACGATCACCGAGGACGACCGCGGCCGCGAGTTCTGACCGCCGGGTCCTGCTCAGGCCGTCTGGGACCGTGCCAGCACCTGCCCGTCCACCTTGCCCGTCGACGTAGGTCTTGATGCGGTTGGTCACCGGGTCGTCGGGGATGGCCAGCACCACGCACTTCACGACCCCCGGGTGGGCATACAGCGTCGTGTCGCCGGTGCGGTAGGTCGGGTCGTACATCTGCCCGCCGAAGGGGTTGGGGATCAGGCCCTTAGCGGTGCGCTCGAGGTCCCCCAGTAGCCCTGCATGACCGTCGTGGCCCCGCACGTGGAGCTCGCCGACCTGGCCGGGGCCACCTTCGCGCCGTCCTCACCCACGGCGGCCGCATGGGCCGCAGTAGCGGGAGTCCTTCGAGGCGCATAGGGCCGTGGTCAGCGGTCATGAAGCCGCTCGGCGGGTTGGCCGGTGACGGCGGCGATGAGGTCGAAGTGCTTGTCGAGGTGCAGGACGGCCAAGCCCGCTAGCTCGGCGGTGGCCGCCACGATGAGATCGGGGACCGACACCGCCCGGTGATGTCCCTGATCGGCCAGCAGCACCTGCACCGCGACAGCGCGATCCTCAATCGAGGGGGTTTGGTACTCCACCGGCATCGCCGACAGCGGAGGGCGGGACAGGCCGGTACGCAGGTCGGCTCCTGATCGTGCGGAGAACCCGACCTCGAGCCGGGTGACCGTGGCGATGCGCACCAGCCCGCGCTCAATCCGACTCGCCCACTCCTCGGCGTGTGGGCTGGCCCCAAGCCGCACGAGTGCGGACTTGTCGATCAGCCAGCCGTCTGCCGCCATGCCCCGGCCATGACCGCGGGATCGCCGAGATCGGCGAAGGCCTCAGAGAAGAGGCGGAGATCCTCTGGGCTCACCGGCGCAGCCGAGCCCGTTGCGGTCTGGGCGAGCTGGCGACGCACGAATTCGGTTCTGGAGATCCCGAGCCGCTTTGCCCTGGCGTCGATCGCGGCGACGACGTGGTCGGGGACGTCGCGGATGAGCAGGTCGGTCATAGGCAGCACCTCCTGGAGATATCGAATGATATCACAGCTGCCTTTGGGGGGGGTTGGGTGGTAACAAGGGTCAACTGCCGCCGGCGAGCTGCCGGGGCGATCGCGTAAGTGTCGTGGCGGTTAAGCTGGTTGCGGGAACGGTCGTAGCGGCGGGTGGTCTTTGGGATCCTTTGGCCTAGCCGCATCGCCACCGCCATCGTGCTCTCCTTCGTGTCCTGGTGAAGCCGCATTTGTGATCGATCCGGGGGGGCGCCGACCAGCAGGAGGGATCCGACGTCACGCCCCAAGAACCTGGTGTCTCCCCTTGGCCCGAGAAGGCTCGCGTGGCCGCGACAGGCCGACCAGTCCCTCCTGCGAGCGAGCAGCGCCCCAGCAGAAGGGCGTCATTCAGAACAGAACACCCCCGATTGCCGCTCCCGCAGCTACAACCGCCACAGCATCGCTGTCGAGTGGTGGCTGTCCTTGGAGCCGACCTTGCTTGCTCGAGAACAACGTGCGGGTGTGGCAAACTTCGGCCATGGCGAACTTCGTCGACCGCGAACGGGAGCTGGCCGCGCTCGAGCGGGCCTGCGGTCGCCAGCCGGGCATGGCGGTGGTGTCGGGACGGCGGCGGGTCGGCAAGACCGCGCTGTTGGACCGCTTCGCCGCCGGCCGGCGCCGCACGGTGTTCCTGGCGGGCACCCGCGCGCCGGTGGCGGAGGCGCTGCGGCGCCTCGAGGAGCGGGTGCGGGCGGTGGCGCCGCCGCTGCCCGGCGACCTGCTCGACCTGGGGCGTTTCGAGTCCTGGGACGCCGCGCTCGGGTACCTGCTGGCGCGGGCCCGCGACGAGCCGCTGCTGCTGGTGCTCGACGAGTTCCCCTACCTGTGCGAGGCGGACCCGGCGCTGCCGTCGACCCTGCAGGCCCGCTGGGACCACCGCGGCGACTCCCGGCTGTCGGTGCTGCTGGCCGGCAGCCACGTCGGGCTCATGGAGGAGCTGGTCGCGGCCGACGCGCCGCTGTTCGGACGCGCCGACGCCCACCTGCGGCTGGCGCCGTTCTCCTGGCGCGACGCGGGGCTGCTGGTCGGCGGCGCCGACCCCGCCGGCTGGCTGGAGGCGTACGTCACGGTCGGGGGCATGCCCCGCTACCTGGCGCTGTGGGATGCCCGCCACGACGCGCTGACGAACCTGGCCGACCTGCTCGACGGGCCCGGCGCGCCGCTGGGCGACGAGGGCACCGTCGTGCTGTCGGAGCTGGCGTCAGGCTCGGCGCCGGCCCGGGTGCTGGAGCTCGTCGCGCTGGGCGCCGACACGTTCACGCAGGTCCGCCGCCGGGCCGGGCTGGCGCCGGCGACCACCAGCGAGGCGCTGGCGACGCTGGAGGCCCTGGGCCTGGTCGACCGGCTCACGCCGGTGGGCGAGAAGCCGCGGCGCACCCGCCGGGTGCGCTACGAGGTGCGCGACCCGTTCCTGCGCCTGTGGCTGGCGCTCGTGCTGCCCCACCGGGAGGCGTTCGAGCTGGGCCGCGGTGCCGGGGTGCTCGGGGCCGCGGCACCGCAGCTCGCCACCAGCCAGGCACAGAGCCTGGCCGCGGTGGTCCGCGACTGGCTGGGCCAGCACCAGGGCGCGGACTGCGGCCCCTGGTGGCCCCGCGGCGACGGTGCCGGCGGCGTCGACGCGCTGGCGCTGCGCGGCGTCACGCCGGTGGCCGCCGCCGCGGCGTTGTGGGCCACCGGGGTCGACGGCGACGGCGAGCGGGGGCGGCTGCGCCGCGCACTGGCGGGATCGCCCTACGGGGCGGCCGACGAGCTGCACGTCGTCGCTCGGGCCGGCGACGGGGTGGTGACCGCAGACCGCCTGTACGACGTGGCGTGAGCGCTCCCGGTCGGCACGGTCAGCGCAGCTGCCACAGCGCGGTGACCTGGACGGACACCTCCTGGCTGCCGGGGGCGATGGGCACCGCCGCGTGCCGTTCCATCTGCTCCTCGACCGCGAGCGGGATCGGCGGGGGAAGGCCGCCGGCGCTCTCGTCGATGCTGACCAGCCGCCCCAGGGTGGCGCCCGCCAGGTCGGCGTAGTGCTCGGCCTTCGCCCTGGCCTCGTCGAAGGCCTCGGCCCGTGCGTCCTGCAGCAACTGGGCGTTGTCCTCCAGCGCGAACTCGACGCCCTGCAGGCGGGCAGCGTCGCCGCCGGCCCGCAGGGCGGCGTCGAGGGTCTCCCCTACCCTGGCCAGGTCGCGCAGGCGCACTTCGACGAGGTTGGTCGCCACGTAGCCGGTGATGCGCGGTGCCCCGGCCGCCGGTGGCTCGTAGCGCGGCTGCAGCGTCACCTCCCGGGTCTGGATGTCCTCCTCGGCCACGCCAGCCGCGCGCAGCGCGTCGATCACTCCCCTGGCGGCCGTGCTGGCGGCGTCGAGCGCTTCCTGCACCGCGGCTCGGGCCACCTCGACGCCGACCGTCGCCTGCAGCGTGTCCGGCGTCCCGGTCACCCGGCCCTGCCCGACGACCGTGATGCCCTCCGCAGGGGGGAACCTGCCCGGCGACCCGGTGGTCTGCCCGGCGGCGCTGGTACAGCCGGCCGCGAGCAGCGCAAGCAAGACCACGGCGCCGAACGTTCGCAGGCTGGCGACCATGCGCGACTCCTTTGTCCGGCCCTGCCAACAGTCATCGGTTGGACGCTGAGGACGAGATTCCGGTTCCCCGACGCCCCATGCGGTCGCGGGGAGGGTCCTAGACTTGAGGAGGGTGAGGGCGGCGCCGGCAGGCGTCGCCGGAGGGTGGGATCTGTAATGGGTGTGTTCTCGAAGCGCAAGGACCAGGAGGAGCCGGGCGGGTCCGGCGGCTCAGGGCTGCACATCGACCTGGAGGAGCGGGCCTGCCCGGAGTGCCGGCGTGCCCTGACGCCGTGGCAGGCGACCTGCCCTCACGACGGCGCGCCGGCCGTGCCCCGCGCGCAGCTGCCTCCTGCGATCGCCCCGCCACCGGCCCACCTGCTGGCCGACGACGAGGACCCTTGACCTCAGGGCCGCGTCGCGCTCACTGGATGTAGGAGTGCAGCCCGACGATCCACAGGTTCACCGCGTAGTAGGTGACCATGAGCGCGACGAACGCCACCACCGCGATCCAGGCGGCGCGCCGGCCGCGCCAGCCGCGGGTCGAGCGGGCGTGCAGGTAGGAGGCGTAGAACACCCAGGTGAAGAACGAGCCGGTCTCCTTGGGGTCCCAGCCCCAGTAGCGGCCCCAGGCCTCCTCGGCCCAGATCGCGCCGGCGATGACCGCGAAGGTCCAGATGGGAAAGCCGAACGCGATCGTGCGGTAGGCCAGGTTGTCGAGCTTGGCGGCCGGCGGCAGGTAGGGCACGGCGTACCAGGACACCAGCCCGAGCCCTGCGGCGACCGTCGCGGCGATCAGCGCGGCCAGCGGGGCGCGCCACACCGCCAGCGTGAACACGCCGGCGACGACGAACGGCACCACCGGGAACAGCACCGGGGACAGGACGTCGCGCTGGGCATACACGGAGGCCACCGTGGTCTCCTGCCCGTCGTCGTCGACGTAGCCCTCGGGCCGGGCCTCTGCCCCGGTCACCGACGCGGCCCCGACCGTGGAGCCGCCGTAGCCGGCTCCGCTGCGCTCGGCCACCCGCCGCTCGGCGGTGTCCTTGACCAGGTACAACGCGGTCGCGGCGAAGCCCACCATGAAGATCGACGACGACAGCATCGCCGAGGACGTGTGGATCTTGATCCAGTAGCTGTTCAGGGCGGGCACCAGCGGGCCCGCGGGGGTGAACAGCAGCAGCCCCGAGGCCATCACCAGGACGGCCGCTGCGACGATGAAGCCCATGAGGTGGCCGTAGCCGAAGCGCCGCTGCACCACGACCAGCCCAGCGGCGACGGCGCACAGCGCCATCAGCGACGAGTACTCGTACATGTTGCCCCAGGGCACCCGGCCGGCGGCCAGGCCGCGGCTGGCCACGCTGGCGGCGTGCACGAGCACGCCGGCGGCGGCCAGCGCGGTGGCCAGGTGGCCGACCCGGCGCCCGGCGGCGGTGCTGGCGGTCACCCCGTCGGCCGACACCCGGGTGTAGGCCAGACGGAAGAAGTAGGCCACCATGGCGGCGATGTAGGTGAGGAACGCGACGTGGAACAGCGTCGTGGAGTTCTGCGCCAGCTGCTGGTTCACCATCAGCGCTCGTTTCCTTCGTACGAGGTGGAGGGGGCGCCCAGTTCTCGGCTGAGGGCGTCGCCGAGCCTGCGGAACTCGTCGGTGAAGGTCGCTTTGCGTTGCAGCGCGACGCCGGCCAGGACCACCACGGTGCCGTCCCCTTCAGGCCGGGCCTCGGCCCAGACCCGGCGCCGGTAGCTGTGCAGGGAGGGTAGCAGGCCCACCAGCACGAGGATCGCGGCGGCCAGCAGCAGGCCACGGCCCGGGGCGTGGGTGACCTGGAAGCCCGACCAGTAGCCGAGCTCGGCGAGCTCGACGGTCAGCGCCCCGCCCAGCAGGTCGGCGGGCACGCCGGGTCGCAGCATCGCCGGGGGCCCCACCGGCCCGCCGGAGCGGTCGAACTCGGACGCGGGCACCGGGCGTTGCAGGCCGAGGTCGCCGGCGTACAGCTCGGCGAGCATGACCGGGTTGCGGGGCTCGGGCGACGGGCCGATGACCGGCTGGCCGCTGGCGTCCAGCTGGGCGTCGGGCACGAGCACCAGGTCGAGCGCGAGCTGGGGCTCGCCCCTGTCGGGGTCGCCGACCAGGACCTTGGCGCTGCCGGTCCAGAAGGGCCCGGCGGGGCCCAGCATGACCGGCTCGTCGACCAGCAGCACCTCTTCGCGGGTGCGCACCACGATGCGCGGTGCGAAGCCGAAGCGGGCCTGGTACAGCTTCATGCCGTCGTGGACCAGCGGGTGGTTGACGCGGATCTCGCCGTTGCGCACCGGGCGGCCGTCCTCGGAGACCGTCACGGTCGACACGAAGTCGCGCGGCACGAGGTTGTCGTGGTAGGACACGTCGAAGTCCTCCAGGGTGACCAGGAAGCCCCGGTGGTCGTCCAGCCCGAAGAAGCGCCCCGGCTGTGCGGCGTCGTAGGCCAGGAAGGTCTCGGCGAACGACACCACCGCCCCGTCGTCGGCGAAGCGCTTGGCCTCCACCAGGTTGATCTGGCCGGTGAAGCCGAAGGCCTTGCCGATCACCGCGCCCGCCAGCAGCAGGTAGAAGGCGGTGTGGAACACCAGGCTGCCACCCTCGCGCCAGCGGCCGCGCTCGGCCGCCAGCTGGGCGTGACCCGAGGCCGTCGCGCTGGCGGGCAGCCGCCGGCGCCGGTAGCGGCGCAGCACCCGCTCGGCGGTGTCCAGGGCCTGCGGGGGGGCCAGCGCGGTGCGGATCGCTCGGTGATGGGTCAGCTGCTCCAGGTTGCGCCCGGCGGCGGGCGGGCGGCGGGCGGCGCGGGCGAAGGCCCGGTAGCGCGGGATGAGACAGCCGGTGAGGCTGACGAACAGCAACGCCGTCAGCGCCATGAACCACCAGGAGCCGAACACGTCGAACAGGCCCAGCGCGTCGAGCACGCCGCTGACGCCCGCGCCGGGCCCGGCGCTGCCCGCCCGCCACTGGGCGACCGTGCTGGCTATCGCCGGTTCCTGGGGCACGAAGGTCGCGACCACGCTGGCGGCGGCGAGGGCGAACAGCAGCGCCAGCGCGGTCGACATCCGCCGCAGGCGCCGCCAGGCCGCGCTCAGGGTCTCCAGCGGCCCGGGGATCGCCGGCAGCCGCGGCCCTCGCGGCGGCGCGCCGGGCCCGGCCTCGGGGCGGGCGCTGGTCTGGGTCATCTACAGGGGCGCCTGGAAGCGGCCGATCAGCGGCCGCAGCTGGGTGACGAAGGCGTCCCACAGCCCGGTGGCGATGGCCACGCCGACCAGGGTGAGCATGACGCCGCCGCCGGCCTGGAACGCCCGCGCGTGGCGGCGCAGGAAGCCCAGCGCGCCGCCGGCACGGTGCAGCGCCAGGCCGATGAGGATGAACGGCAGCCCCAGCCCCAGGGCGTAGACCAACGCCAGCAGCCCGCCGCGCAGCGCGCTGCCGCCGCTGGTCTGGGTGGCCAGGGTCAGGATCGCGGCCAGGGCGGGGCCGATGCAGGGCACCCAGCCGACGCCGAAGACGAAGCCCAGCGGCAGCGCGCCGAGCACGCCCCGGTCCACGGCCCGGTCGCTGACGCGCTGCTCGCGCCGCAGCAGGTCCACCGGCAGCAGGCCGGTGAACGCCAGCCCCAGCGCCGCGACGAGCAGTCCCATGGCGACCTGCCAGGGACGGGAGCTCAGCGCCACGCTGAGGGCGCCGGCGGTCAGCCCCAGCAGGCTGAACGGGATCGCGAAGCCCAGGGTGAACAGCAGCCCGCCGGCGACCACGCGCAGCCGCCCGGCGACGCCGCCGGCGGCCAGCTCGGCGCCCGACAGCCCGGTCATGTACGACAGGTAGCCGGGCACCAGCGGCACGCAGCACGGCGACACGAACGACACCACCCCTGCGGCGAAGGCGATGCTCGCTGCCACCAGCAGGTTGGCGCTGACGACCAGCTCGCCGACGCTGCCGACGCTCATGTGCCGGCCGTGACCGTCTCGGCTTCCTCGGCGGCCTCCTCGACGCGCTCGCGGCGCTCCCGGGCCTCGTCGCGGTTGAGCAGCAGCACGTGGACGACGAACAGCGCGAAGACGATGGCCAGGGTCAGCAGGCCGGGGAAGATCGGGTTGCCCGCGTCGTAGTAGGCGAACAGGGTGACCGGCTCGCCCCGCTGGTCCTCGGGCGGCACGTAGGTGACGGCGATGAGCGGTCGCCCGTTGGTGGCCTCGGCGTAGCGCAGGCCGTCGTCGCCGGGGGCGGGGACCCAGTCGGCGCCGACGATCTTGGTCTGGCGCTCCGCGGAGGAGAAGAAGCCCTTGATGTCCTCGACCCCGGCGTCGGCGGTGTCGCGGAAGCGCTCGGGCACCGACCCGAAGCCCTCCGGGTACTGCTTGACGACGCCGTAGGCGGGGCGCTCGGCGATGAGGCTGTCGCCGGCGAAGGGCACCCAGGTGGGCTCGTAGGCGCCGATTTCCTGGCCGGGCAGGCTCTGGGGACCGGTGCCGGCCGGCGAGCCCGGCGCCCCGAAGGTCCAGAACGCCGCCAGGATGGTCAGGAAGCCGAACAGCGACGCGCCGAGCACGAGGTAGCCCCGGCGGGTGCCGAGGTTGGCGCGCAGCAGGACGTAGATGCTGCCGATGAAGATGGCGATGCCCAGCGGCACGGCGAGCTTGGCGCGCAGGTCGCCGGGCGCGATGCCTTCCTCGGTGGCGAGGACCACCAGTCCGATCAGCGCGGCGTGCATCGTGGCGTCCTTGTCAACGCTAGACCTGGGAGCTGGCCTGGTCCTGCTGGCCCTGCCCGGGTGTCTGGTACTGGTCGGCGTCGGGCGGCAGCACGGGGGGCTGGCGGGACTGCAGGTAGTCGACGATGCGGTTGAGCGCCTCATCGGTGTAGGGCTCGTGCTGGTAGCCGTTCTGCCACGGGGGCATCTGCGCCCCGGTGCTGACGTAGACGCCGTTGCGCAGGATACCGGGGATGGTCTCCCGGCTGTGGCGCTCGAAGACCCCCACGAGCGTGGGCCCCACGACGCCCTCCAGGTCGCGGCCGTGGCAGCGGGCGCAGTTGGCCTCGAACAGCTGCTGGCCGCTCATGCCCACCGCCGCCGACGGCTGGGCGACCTCGTCGACCTGGTTGGCCAGGATCCAGTCGGCGATGTCCTCGATCTGCTTGTCGGTGAGGGGCCCGCCGAAGTCCGAGCCCCAGGTCGGCATGGGCGTGCCCGGCCGGCCGGTGCGGATGGTCTGGACCAGGAACTGGCGGATGTCGGCGACGTTGCGGTTGTTCTCGTAGCGCTTGACGATGTCGTTCAGCGCGGGGGCCGGCCACGCCTCGTTGCCGTAGGGCGACGTGGCCGCGCCGCCACTGGCGTCGGTGCCGTGACAGGTCGAGCAGTTGGCCTCGAACAGCTCCTCGCCCTGCTGGTAGGACTGGACGAAGAAGCCCTCGTTCCAGCGGTTGAGCCGGGCCGGCTCCAGCCACCAGTACAGCGGCAGGAACAGCGCGAAGAACAGCGTGAACACCAGGCCCCAGCCCATGTAGTTCTCGATGACGCTGCGCTCCAGCTGCTCGTCGGAGTAGCCCGGGCGCATCACCGGGGGCACGTCCTCGGTGCGCCGGCGCCTGCCGGCGGCGTTGACGAGCAGCACCACCACCGTCAGCGCCATCGCGCCCAGCAGGACGGTGATCGCGATCGCGGTCGGCGTCACGGACGGGTCCTGTCTCCAGCCGGCGGCGGGCCCGCCCCTAGGTGCAGTGGGGCCCCTCGGGGGGCTGGTCGAGGGTCCCCGACTGGCGCGCCGGGCCGGTGATGATCTTGGCGGTGTCGACGACCACGCGGCCGCCCTCCAGGGTCAGGGGGAAGCGGTCCAGCCCGCGCGGCGCCGGCCCGTCCTGGTACTCGCCCCAGCGGTTGTAGCGCGAGCCGTGGCAGGGGCACTCGAACCACTGCGAGGAGCCGCACCAGGGCACCCGGCAACCCAGGTGGACGCAGCGCTGGTACAGCGCCATGACCTTGGACTGGCCGTTCTGGGTGACCTCGCCGTACTCGCCTCCGGAGTCCAGCGACGAGTCGTAGGCCACCAGGTACATCCGGCCCGCCGGGTAGGCGAACGGCTCGCGGTTCTGCTGGATGTAGGACAGGATCGCCTCTTCGGTGTCGACCTCGATCCTGGCCCCGAACCCGCCCTTGAGGTTGGGCCACAGGAACGCGAGGGAGGCGCCACCGAAGCCACCCAGCACGCCCAGCCAGCCCCACAGCATGGACTTGCGCAGGAACTCCCGGCGCGACGGGCCCGGTGGGGGCTTGCGAACGGGCCGCTGGGGGGCGGCGGGCCCGGAGGCGGCGG
>DASZOD010000276.1:0-2294 GCA_035550935.1 Egibacteraceae bacterium
CCTGGCGCCGACCTGGCCGGCGCCAGGGCACCCGGACGTCAGTAGGCGTCGCCCTGACGCCACACCTTGGCGCCCAGCACGTCGAAGTCGGCGTCGCAGGTCCACACCGGGACGTCCAGCCGCTTGCTGAGCGCTGCACCCACGGCGTCGAACATCGTGATCCGCTGGTCGGGGCGAGCCCGAACGAGTTCGCCGGCCAATAGGTAGCCCCGCGTCTCGGGATTCAGCAGGACGTGTCTGCGGGGGCCGCCCTCCTGAGGCTCACCCTTCGGCGAAGGCGCGGTCGTGCTCGGCGCTGACGTCGGCACGTCCGCTGCCGTCGTCCGCGGGCACGATGATCGTGGCACGTCTCACGCCGGCACGGTAGCTCCATCTGGTGATGATGGTGAGTCAGGCGACCGGGTAGTCGTGGCCGCGCAGGGCTTCCACCACCCGGCGGATGTGGTCGGGGCCGCGGGTCTCGACCTCGAGCTGGACCTCGACCTCCAGCACTCCCAGGCGGGTGCCCAGACGGTGGTGCTCGACGGCCAGGATGTTCGCTCCGGCCTCGGCCAGCACCGCCAGCAGCCGCGACAGCGCCCCGGGGCGGTCCGCCAGCCGGGTGCGGAAGGCGAAGTAGCGACCCTCCTCGAACATGCCCGACTGGACGATGCGCACCAGCAGCAGCGGGTCGACGTTGCCGCCGGCCAGCAGCACCACGACCGGCTCGACGAGCAGACCGGCCCGCTCCAGCACCGCGGCCAGCCCGGCAGCGCCGGCAGGCTCGACGACCTGCTTGGCCCGCTCGACGAGCATGAGCACCGCGCGGGCGATGGCCTCGTCGCTGACGGTGACTACCTCGTCGACGTGTTCGCGCACGTGCGCCAGCGCCAGCGCCCCGGGGGTCCTGACCGCGATGCCGTCGGCGATCGTGCTGACCTGGGCCAGGGAGCAGGGTTGGCCAGCAGCCAGCGACGCGGGGAAGGCCGCCGCGCCGGCGGCCTGCACTCCCACCACCCGGCAGCCCGGCCGCAGCGCCCTGACCGCGGTGGCCACCCCGGCGATCAGACCGCCGCCGCCGACGGGGACCACGACCGTGGCGACGTCGGGCACCTCGTCGACGATCTCCAGCCCCAGCGTGCCCTGGCCGGCGATGACATCGCGGTGATCGAAGGGGTGGACGAACACCGCGCCGTTCTCGGCGGCCCACTTCTGCGAGGCCTCGTAGGCGTCGTCGAAGCTGTCACCGGCCAGGACTACCTCGGCGCCGTAGCCTCGGGTCGCCTGCACCTTCGGCAGCGGGGCGGCCGCTGGCATGAACACCGTCGCGGCCACCTGCGCCAGGCTGGCGCTGAGCGCCACGCCCTGGGCGTGGTTGCCGGCCGAGGCGCACACCACCCCCCGGGACCGCTCGGCGTCGCCCAGCCGCGCGATCCGGTTGTAGGCTCCGCGCAGCTTGAACGAGCCGGTGCGCTGCAGATGCTCGCACTTGAGCAGGGTGCGCACGCCGGCGGCGTCGCTGGCCGCGCGGGACGGCTCGACGGGCGTGGACTGGATGACGCCGGCCAGCCGCTGGGCGGCGTCGCGGATGTCGTCCAGGCTGACCAGCTCCGGCGTCACTGGCCGGAGGCTAGCTGGCCGTGTGCCGCTGCAGCGACGTCGTGGCATCGCGGGCGCCAAGGGCACGGGGGGCAAGGGCGCCGCCGGCCCAGCCCATAGGATCCCATCGTGCGGCTCTCTCACCGTGGGCGGGGTTCGCTGAGGGACTCGATGATGAGGTCCATGTGCTGCTCGACCAAGGCGACGGCGCGCTCGGCGTAGCCGGCCACCAGCCGCGCGTACTCCTCCGAATCCTCGTCCTGCGGCAACAGCAGCGGCTCCAAGGCGACCAGCGTCTCACCCGTGCCCCGCTCGATCCCGAACCCCAGGGCATCCCGCTCGGCCGCGTCGGGAAACCTTGGCGAGCCGTCACGGTTCCAGAATCCCCGGGTAGCTGCGAAGCAAGAAAAGTCCAAGATCAAGTCCTCGAACCGCTGCTCTACGGGGTCGTACATGAAACAGGTCTGGGCTTGGAACGTCATAAGACCCAGCGATCTATGAACAGAAACCCCGGCACCAATCCGGGTATCGCTCGTTGACCTGCGCGACGACGTCCTCGAAGCAGCTGCGTAGCCGCCGTTCGACCGTGTCCCAGTCCATTCGACCCCTATGGGCAAGCAACTTCCCGTGCGACAATAGTGGCTCGGACGTCCACGGTCAGGCGGTGGGGCGGATTGGTAGGTGGCTTTGTGGTCACTCCGGGCCTGGTTGCCGCC
>DASZOD010000277.1:0-7296 GCA_035550935.1 Egibacteraceae bacterium
GTCGAACACCTTCCCCCGCCAGGGCATCCAGGCGGCCGCCAGCGCGCCCAGCAGCGGGTCCAGTCCCCGACCCACCGTCGTGGTGAGCAGCCGCCCGGTGTAGGAGCCTTCGAGACGGCCGGGGACGACGCTGGCGGCGAACGCCGCCTCCAGGTCGTCCAGCGCCGACCGCCGGTCGAAGCGCAGCATGGCCACGCCCTTCCAGAACGCCGCGCTCGCGCGCGTGCGAGGACGGATATCCCCGGCTGGTGGGTGCACGACGCCCCCCGTGCGCCAGGCCGTAGACTGACGGTACCCATCTCTTCCGTCTGGACGGTCCACTGTGCGCCCAGCCACCACCTCCCGCCGCGCCCAGGCTCCCCTGGCCCTGCTGACCGCTGTCGTCGCGTTGCTCGCGGCGGCGTGTGCGGGCGCGGCGAACACCGCCGACCCCAGCACCGCCGCGGTCGTCGACGGCACCGCGATCCCGCTGACGGCGGTCGAGACCCTGTTCGTGTCGGCCAAGGCCAACCCCCAGGTGGCCCAGCAGCTGCAAGGCGACGGCGCGCGCCGGGTGCAGGCCCAGATCCTCAGTGACCTGGTGCGGGCCCGCCTGCTGGAACTGGCGGCCGGCGAGCAGCTGGGTATCACCGTCGACGAGGCCGACGTGGACGCCAAGCGCGCCGAGGTCGTCGAGCAGCTCGGCGGCCAGGAGGCGTTCGACGAGATCGTCGCCCAAAACCGGCTCAGTCCCCAGGATCTCGACGCGCAGCTGCGCAGCCTGGCCTACCAGGAACTGGTGGCCGAGAGGCTGACCCGGGACCTGCGGGTGCCACGAGAGGAGATCCGGCAGGCCTACGAGCGCGAGTATGCGGGGAACTCGCCGCGGGTCCGCCACATCCTCGTCGAGACCGAGGAGCAGGCCCGCGACGCCCTGCGACGCGTGCGCGCCGGGGAAGACTTCGCGGCGGTGGCCTCCGAGGTGTCAGGCGACCCCGGCAGCGCGCAGCGGGGGGGTGAGCTGGGGGCCATCCGCCGGGGGGCAACTGTCCCCGAGTTCGAGGAGGCGGTGTTCGGTGCGCGGCCCGGCGAGGTCGTCGGTCCGGTCCGCACCCAGTTCGGCTTCCACGTCATCGAGGTGCTCGAAGCTCCGCCGCTGGAGGCGGTGGAGGACGACCTCCGCGCCCAACTGCTGGAGCAGCGTCAGGCCGAGGTGCTCCGGGATTGGCTGGCCGAACGCGCCAGGCAGGCCCGGGTCAGGGTGAACCCGCGCTTCGGCGTCTGGAACCCCGAAGCCGGGCGGGTCGACCCGGTGGACCCGCTGGGCGGGGTCACCGAGGTGCCGCAGGCTCCCGAGGACGCGACCGGTTCGCCCGGGGAGCCGGTCGAGGAGGAGTCCTAGCCGGTGGGGCGGCTGCTTCTCGTCGACACCGCCGACGAGCTGCCCGGCCTGTTGCCACTGCACGGCTGGTCGGCGCTGATGAGCAGCGACCTGGTGATCGTCGGCTCCGACGAGCATCCGTTCGTGGCACACCTGCAGGCCGCCGACCTGCGCTACGAGGTGCTGGCCCGACCTGCCGACGGGGCGCCGTTGTCGCGCGCGGAGCTGCTGTCGGGACTGGACCCGAGCGACAAGCGTCGGGCCGAGCAGGTCGTCGCGCGCGCCCGGCAGGTAGGCGAGGTCGCCTACCTGTACGGTCCCGGCGACGGGGAGGCGTTCACCCGCACGCTGGGTCTTGAGGCCGCCCACGCCGGGCTGGAGGTCGAGGTGGTCTACTTCGCGCCGGTTCCCAAGGGCGTCGCGCTGCTCGACGTGGTGCGGGTCATGGAGCGCCTGCGTGGCCCCGGCGGCTGCCCCTGGGACCGGGAGCAGACCCATCAGAGCCTGGCGCGCTACGCCCTGGAAGAGGTCTACGAGCTGGTGGAGGCGATCGAGGCCGAGCGGCCCGAGGGGATCCGCGAGGAGCTCGGCGACGTGCTGCTGCAGGTCGCGTTCCACGCGCAGATCGCTGAGGAGCGGGGCGAATTCGCCGTCGACGACGTCGCCCGCGGCATCGTCGACAAGCTCGTGCGCCGCCACCCGCACGTGTTCGCCGACGTCGAGGTGACCGACGCCGCCGAGGTCATGGCCAACTGGGAGCGGCTCAAGGACGCCGAGAAGGCCCACGACGGGGGCGTGTTCGCCGGCATCCCGGCCGCCCAACCGGCTCTGGCGCACAGCGCGAAGCTCCAGGGGCGCGCCGCGAAGACCGGTTTCGACCGGGACGCCGACGCCGCGCAACGGGTCCGTGGCGCACTCGACAAGCTGGTGGCCGTCGAAGGCCGCGACGAGGCCGCGCACGACCTGGGCGACCTGCTGTGGGGCGTCGTCGGGCTGGCCCGCCGCCGCGGCCTCGACCCCGAGGCCGCGTTGCGGGCAGCGGCCCGGCGCTTCCGGCTGCGCTTCGAGGCGATGCTGGCCGCCGCCGACCGTCCCCCGGCACAGCTGTCGCCCGACGACTGGCAGGTCCTGTGGGAGCGGGCGGAAGCCACGGAGGCTTGAGGGTCGCCCACGTCGCAGGGCGGTCGCCGGAACGACCACACCAGTCCCCGCCGTTTCTGTTGTTGAATGTGTGAGCAAAAGTGGCGTAGAGTTACGCGCACCCGAACAGGAGCATCGACCTGTAGTGGAGATTGAGGGTCTGGTCGCGCGGGAGCTGCTGGATGCCCGTGGCAACCCCACCGTCGAGGTGGACTGCCTGCTGGTGGACGGGTCGCTCGGGCGCGCCGCCGTGCCCAGCGGCGCCTCGACCGGGGCCTTCGAAGCGCTGGAGCTGCGCGACGGCGGCCCCCGCTATCGCGGCAAGGGCGTCCGTCAGGCGGTCGAGAACATCGGGGGCGTCATCGCGCCGGAGCTGCTGGGGCGGGACGCCAGCGACCAGCGCGCCATCGACCATCTGCTGCTGACGCTGGACGGCACCGACGACAAGTCGCACCTGGGCGCCAACGCGCTGCTGGGCGTGAGCCTCGCGGTGGCCAAGGCCGCCGCGGAGTCGTGCGGCCTGCCCGTGTACGCCTACCTGGGAGGGCCCAACGCCCACGTCCTGCCGGTGCCGCTGCTGAACGTCCTCAACGGTGGGGTCCATGCCGACACGAACGTGGACTTCCAGGAGTTCATGATCGTCCCGGTGAGCGCCGCCACGCTGGCGGAGGCGCTCCAGGTCGGCAGCGAGGTCTACCACACGCTCAGGGAGGTCCTCAGCGAACGCGGGCTGAGCACCGGCTTGGGCGACGAGGGCGGCTTCGCCCCCGATCTGCCGTCCAACAGCGCGGCGCTGGACCTGCTGGTCGAGGCGGTCCAGCGGGCCGGCTACCGCCCCGGCGAGGACGTCGCGCTGGCGCTGGACGTCGCCTCCTCCGAGCTGTACCGGGACGGGACCTACCGGCTGGCGGGCGAGGGACGGACGCTGACGGCCGACGACATGGCCGAGCTGCTGGCCGACCTGTGCGACCGCTACCCCATCGTGTCGATCGAGGACGGCCTGGGAGAAGAGGACTGGGACGGCTGGTCAGCCCTGACCGCCCGTCTCGGCGACCGCTGCCAGCTCGTCGGCGACGACCTGTTCGTGACCAACGCCGACCGGGTCCGCCGCGGCATCGCCGCCGGTTGCGCCAACAGCGTGCTGGTCAAGGTCAACCAGATCGGCACGCTCACCGAGACCCTCGAGACCATGGAGGTGGCGCACCGGGCCGGCTGGACCTGCGTGGTCAGTCACCGCTCGGGCGAGACCGAAGACACCACCATCGCCGACCTGGCGGTAGCGACGAACGCCGGCCAGCTCAAGGCCGGAGCGCCGGCGCGCAGCGACCGTGTCGCCAAGTACAACCAGCTGCTGCGCATCGAGCAGATGATCGGCGACGCTGCCCGCTATCCGGGCATCCGGGCGTTCAGGCAGGCCGTCGGCGGGGGGAGAGCCGCCCGGTGAGGGCCTCCACCCGGCGCTTCGGCCGGCGCCTGCGGCGCGTGACGACGTGGGGCGACCGCCCCTTTCTGCTGGCCCTGCTGGGATTGGTTCTGCTGCTGGCCGCCGGCACGCTGGGCCCGCTGCAGTCCTACATCGCGGCGGCCGACCGGGTGGAGGCGCTGGCCGCGGCCCGCCAGCGCCTGCAGACCGACGTCGAGCGCCTCGAAGACGAGCGCCGGCGCCTCGACGACCCCGCCGAGATCGAGGTGCTCGCGCGCGCCGAGCTGGGGCTGGTCAAGCCCGGCGAGATCCCCTACGTCGTCGTCGCCCCCGAGCCCCGCCTCGACGAGCTGGACCTGCCACAGCACCCAGAGGCGGTGCATGCGCCCGACCTGCCATGGTACCGCAGGATCGGCCGCGCCATCGCCGAGCTGATCGGCTAGGTCTGGTCGGCTACGCCAGCCGGTCGGTGTCGTCGCCGAGCACGGGTGGCTCGTCGAGGACGATGGGCTCCTCGACGATGACGGACTCGGTCAGCGCCCGACCTCTGCGGATCCGGGTGGGCGGCTGGGTCTTCAGCCTCAGGGCGAGCAGCACCGTGCCGCTGAACATCAGGATGACGCCGAGAACGTCGAGGTTCAGCCCCGGCGGGTTGACGGTCACGGCGAACGTCAGCGTCGCGCCGGTGGCGATCACCCCGATGCTGCCGCCTGTCGTCATCGTGCCTCTGGGGACTGCGTGGCCGCGGACGCGGCCGGCTCGGCCGACTGAGACCGCCAGCGTCACGGATTGTAGGCGAACCGGGGACCGGCTCCAGGCCGCCGCCTCCGCTCGGCGGCTTTGCACGCAGCCGCCCCGGTCGTCACGCTGGCAGCATTATGCGAGACGCGCTTCGACCGGCCCCCGACGCCTCGTACCCGGCCCAGCTGGCGCGCCCTGAGATCGGTGAGACGGACGCGGCACTGGCCGAGCAGATGATCGGCCGGCCGTTGCGTGGTCGCTCGGCCGTGGCAGTGCGCTGTGGGTGGGGGCTGCCCGCGGTGCTACGGGTGCATCCCCGGCTGGGCGACGGCACCCCGTTCCCGACCCTGTTCTGGTTGGCGTGCCCGCTGGCGTCGCGCCACGTCGGGCGCCGCGAGGCGCAGGGGAGCATACGGGAGGCGAACGACCGGCTGGGCGACGCCCCGCAGCTGGCCGCCGCGTACGCCGCCGCTTCCCGCCGCTACGTCGCCGCCCGAGACCGGCTGGGGGGGCCGCTGCCGGGCGACCCCAGCGCGGGCGGCATGCCCACTCGGGTCAAGTGCCTGCACAGCCTGTACGCCCATCACCTGGCCACGCGCGACAACCCTGTGGGGGGCTGGGTCGCCCAGCGGGTCCAGCCGATGGCCTGCCCGGCGCCCTGCGTCCGTCCGCCCGGCGAAGCCCCGGCCGCCGAGGCCACGCAGACGTTCCCGGAGCGCTCGGCGTGACCCGGGTGGCGGCCGTCGACGTCGGCACAAACTCGGTGCGCCTGCTCGTCGCCGACCCGCCCGACGGTGGGCGGCAGTCGGGCCCGCCGCTGGTCACCGTCGAACGGCGCATGACGGTGACCCGCCTGGGCAGTGGCGTCGATGCAGCCGGGCATCTCGACGACGCTGCCCTGAGCCGAACCCTGGACTGCATCGGCGCCTACGCCGACCGCTGGAGGGACCTTGGTGCCCGGCGGGTGCGGGTCGCCGCCACCAGCGCCATCCGCGACGCCGCCGACCGGGACCGGTTCCTGCGGGCGGTCCGCGAGCGGGTGGGCGAGGACGCCGAGGTGCTGTCGGGCGAGGACGAGGGACGCCTGACCTTCCTGGGCGCCACCGCCTCGGTCGACGGCGTCGCCCCATACCTGGTGCTCGACATCGGGGGCGGGTCCACCGAGTTCATCGTCGGCTCGGGCCATCCCGAGGCGATGACCAGTCTGCAGCTGGGCTGCGTGCGCATGACCGAGCGGTGTCTGGCCTCGGACCCGCCCACGGCCGAGGAGCTGGCAGCGGCTGTCGAGGTGGCCGACGAGCAGCTCGAAGCCGTGGCCGAGGAGTTCGACCCGGCCGGCGTCGCCACGCTGATCGGCGTCGCGGGGACGGTCACCACGCTCGGCGCCCTCCACCTCGGACTGGAGGAGTACCAGGCGGAGGAGGTCCACGGCACCCGCCTGCCCGCCGCCGCCGTCGCCGAGCTGACGGGGCTGCTGGCCGCGATGACCGCGCAGGAGCGGGCCGACCTCGGGCCGATGGCGCCCGGCCGCGAGGACGTCATCGTCGCCGGCGCGCTCATCCTCGAGCGGGTGGTGCAGCGCTGGGGCTTCGGCGAGGTCCTCGTCAGCGAGGCCGACATCCTCGACGGCCTCGCGCTGAGCCTGCTGGGATCCCAGAAGGCGGCCGGCTAACCAGGGTCTCGCCTGCGGGCGCTGCGCGCCCTCCCGGTCCTCAGCCCGACGGCGGCGCGAGGTCCACGTCGGTGATGACGTGGGTCACCGGCAGGTCGACGGCGCGTTCGACGCGCGACACGAGGTCCGCGTGCAGCCAACGGGAGACGCCCGGTGGCAGCGTCGACAGCACGATCTCGTCGAACTCGGCGCGGCGCAGGACGTCGGTGATCGCGTCGGTGGGCCGGGGGTCTCCCACCTCGCCGGTTACCTCTTCGGCTTTCAGGTCGCGGAAGCGCTGCAGGGCAGCCTCCAGCCGCTGCCGGGCGTGGGCGACGTCGTCCTCCTCGCTGCGGCTGTGCCAGCTGGTCGGGTCGGGGCTGGCGGGGACGAGGATGTGCAGCGCGCACGGGCCCTCGGCCACCCGCTCGCGCAGCGTCGCCCGGAGCTGCTCGCCGCCGAGGGTGAGGTTTGCGACGACGAGGATGCGGCGCATGCCCACTCCTTCGGTCGGGTACCTCGCAGCCGAGCCTACGACCGGCCGACTCCGGCGGGAAGGCTCGATGTGCCCGCCACCCGCCCGGCGGCGCCTGCGGCGCCGGAGGAGGCAGCGTCGTTCGATCTGCGCCGCGACAAGGCCGATCAAAGCGGCGCGGACAAGCTGGATGGCCTGCAGGCCGCCCGCTCCGGCCCCTGTGCCCGCTGAGCTGCCCGGAGCGTGCGACCATGGAAGCCATGCTCTCGCCGCAGCAGCAACGCCGCATCGTCGTCGCTCTGGCCGTCCTGCTCGGCGTGGCCCTGGTCGTGAGCCTGCTCGGTCCGTTGCTGCCCGGATAGCCGAGACGGCGACGTGGACCTCTGGGCTCGGCTGCGCGCCGGACTTGCCGGATGGCCGGCGAGCAGCGTCACACCTCCTCCAGGTGGGCGCCTCGGCGCCGCGCTTGCGCTGTTCGCCGACGCTGGCCACGGCGACCTCGAGAT